>JALRKI010000114.1 GCA_023254815.1 Flavobacteriaceae bacterium | reverse complement strand
AAACCAATCTAATTTCCTGACAGGCATCATGAGCTTTTGGTTTCAATGGCATTATAGATTCTAAGAATGGCAAGCCCGAAGAGTGCACTTGAAACTATGAGTAAAATATTGGTTAATCCTGTAGTGCTAAAAGACAATCGAATTAAAATCGTGCAAATTACAAATCCTGTATTTCTAATAAGTTGGCTATAGCGCTCGGTATATTGAAATGACAACAGCAAGATAAATACATCGGCGAGTATGAGTATGGTAAAAAACTCATTATAAAAAACCGCATTGATGTCGGGCAATACCACCTCATTTTGAGCTACGCCAAAAAGCGCTCCGAGCCAATTTGCCGCTGAGTAGAACGAGGTTACTATCAAAACAGGTAGTAGAACTAAGCTGATCGCCTTTTTTGAACTTACAAAACGTTTTAACCGCTCGCTGACAGGTACTTTAGGCAGTTTTCTCTGGTAATAGTTGAAAAGAAAAATTAAAAAATAGAGCAACAGAACTCCGGTCAAGTCATAAATGAGTTGTCGATTGGCCGCCTCGTCAAACCAATTCACATTCAAGTCTATTTTTGGAATATCACCGAAAATACGTCTGATAAGAATTAATGAAATGATTTCAAACTGTTTGGATACAGCAGTGGTAAAAGAACGGGGCAAATAGACAATCAGGAGGTATATTTCGTAAACCAGAATGATAGAAAAAGGAGTATAAATGGCCGAAATTGGATCATCCAACAATTGCGATTCGAATAAAAAATGAAACAGTTCGAATTTCTTGGAATATATGAGCAAAAGATGAATCACAAATCCAAAGAGCGACAACCAAAGCGTGGCGCGTTCAATCAATTTTTTATTGACTTCCGAAAATATTTTGCCAAAAAGAACGTCAAAAAATGCTAAAGTCTTGCTCATGATACTGACTATTTAGAGATTGAGTCGATCGTGGAAGAAATGGAGCAATTGTAATCAAATATAAACCTTTAAAGTCTAATAACGAGTGGAGTAGCTTAATAATTAAAAAAATCAACCCATTATTTTATAATTAGTAAGTTTGTAAAATAAATACTACGATGAGCTTCCGTCTGAAAATTGTGATGCTTGCTTCAATAACCTTTTTTACGGCTATGGGACAGAAATATGAAACTCAATCTTTTCGAGTAATTAAAAGCTTGCAAGACCTTGAAATAAGGTATTATCCCCCTGTCATGAAAATCCAATCGGACAATAATTTTGGCACTTTGTTTGGCTATATTTCCGGAGAAAATCAAGGCAAAACCAAAATTGCCATGACAACCCCAGTCTATATTAAAGATTCTGAGGGACAAGAGGTTATGGAGTTTATTTTGCCAAATTCGTTTAAGTCCGATAATACTCCAATACCCAGCACTTCAAAAGTTAGGGTATTTGAATCCAAACCGGGTTATTTTGTTGCTCTTGGTTTCGGCGGTTACGTCAATGATAAATCCAAAAAAATTCAAACCGAAAAGCTGAAAGCATTGGCCGAACAACATCAACTGAAACTAATAGGTCCTCCCTTGTTGTTGGTTTACAATTCCCCATTTCGACTCTTCAATCGCAAAAATGAAATGCTTTTTGAAATAGCCTATCAAGAATAGATTGCTTAGCTTTATCCTTTATGAAAACAAAGGCCAAACTGAGCAGGCAAATGGGACTCATCGCTGTTATTGCAACAGGGGTTTCCTCGATGGTGGGAGCTTCCATCAACGTAGTGCCGTTTATGATTCACAGAAGTGTACCATCCATTGGACCATATGTGCTTTGGGCCTTTGGGTTTGCTGCCATTCCGGCGCTGTTCGCTGGCTTGGCCTATGCCATATTGTCGTCTGCCATGCCGCGAGCGGGAGGAAGTTATCTTTACGCCAGCCGAGGGCTCAATCCCTATTTGGGATTCGTAGCAAGCTTTTCCCAATGGTTTGGACTTTCTATTGTGATTGGTGTCATTGCCTATATTTCAATACCTTTTTTAAGAGACATTGCCTTCAGTGCGAAGGCCTATTGGATATCTGATTGGCTCGATCAATCTTGGGTTAGAGTGGGTTTGGGATTGAGTTTAATCTGGAGTTTTGTTTACTTGAACATTAAGGGCATCAAGGCCTACACCTCATTGCTCATCCCCATGGTTATTGTCATTTTTTGTCTTGGGAGTATTGTTATATTTTCGGGACTTTTCTTCGACTCCTCCGACTTTTTGGCTTCCCTAGCAGCAAAAAAAAATACGGTTCACCTGATACCACCTGATCCTGACTTGGAGTGGTCGGTGTTTTTATCAGCTGCCGCCATATTATTTTCGAGTTTTATTGGATTTGACGCCATAGCCCAAACCGGAAGCGAAGCTAAAAATCCTACTCGTAATCTGCCTTTAGCAATACTTGTATCCATTATTGGAGTAGGATTATTTTACTTGCTTTTTACGGCTTCGGTCTATCATATTGTACCGTGGAGCTATGTTGCTGAACAGGCTTTGCTAAAAGACATCACGGCTCCTGGTCTGCTCAGTCTGATACTGCCCAGTGGTTTGGATATTCTCATATTATTTGGTGCGGCAATTGCCCTCATCAATGACCTTCCAGCCATGTTACTTTCAGTATCTCGCTTGATGTTCGCTTGGGCCAAAGATGGTATTTTTCCTGATCGGATCACTGCCATTCATACCAAGAATAAAACGCCCTACATTGCCCTCATTGTTGCAGGAATCATATCAAGCATTGGGGTATTAGGATCACATTTTGCAGGTGATTTTTTTCTTGGGATTGACATCATGGTCACTTCCATGTTGATCAATTTTCTTTTGATGTGTATCACACTATTGACCATCAAACGCCGTAATCCTGAACTGTCTAAAAACATTAAAATATTGAAAAACAGGAGCGTTCAACTCTTTGTTGGATGGGCAGGCGCATTTTTTTTAAGTGGGTTTTTAACCATACATTTATTTAAAGATTTGAGCAGTACAGTTTCAGCATGGTACTTTCACTCCACCTATGTTTGGATTTTGGTCATGGGAATGGCGAGTTTGGTATTCCTTTACAAATGGGTTAAACTGAGAAAAAGACAAGGCTCAATAGGAGATCATTTTAAAAATTTACCACCCGAATAAGCATGAAAAAACAAGCTGATTTGTCGCCAAGCCTCTCCATACCAAGATTGATCATTGGACTTTGGCAGATTGCAGACATGGAAAAGGAACAACAGCTCGATCCCCAAAGGACCGCTGCCTTCATGAAAAACTATGTTGACGCTGGATTCACAACTTTCGATATGGCCGATCACTATGGGTCGAGTGAGATCGTTGCGGGCATCTGTAAAAACAATCACCCCAACAGTTCGACCATAAATCTGTTTACCAAGTGGGTGCCAAAACCAGGGGCAATTGATAAAAATGAGGTCAGAAAGGCCATTCAAACAGCCTTAGACCGCATGCAACAGCCCTCCTTAAACTTGATGCAGTTCCATGCATGGCATTACCCCGACCCCAGTTGGCTAGATGCTTTGATTTTCTTAAAAGAGTTTCAGGAGGAGGGGCTGATTCAAAACATCGGGGTAACCAATTTCGACGCTCATCATCTTAGAGTTGCCCTCGCCCATGGCATTCCAATTGTCAGCAATCAAATATCCCATTCATTGATTGACCGTCGGGCTTTAGGTGCCATGAAAGACGTTTGCGAACAATACAACGTCAAGATTTTAGCCTATGGCACATTGGCTGGTGGATTTCTTTCTGAACGTTGGTTGGCCCAGGATGAACCTGCCATTAAAGACTTGCAGACTTGGTCACAAATGAAATACAAGCGGTTTATAGACGCCGCCGGAGGGTGGCAAAAATTTCAAAATCTTTTGTTTGTTTTAGACCTTATCGCCAAAAAAAACAAGACTTCTATTGCCAATATTGCTAGCCGATTTGTGCTCGAAAACCCTAATGTAGCCGCTGTGATTGTAGGTGCAAGACTTGGTGAGAACGCTCATATCACTGATCACCAAAAGCTGTTGAATCTCGATTTGAATGAGGCGGATTTGAATTCTATTGAAGAGGCTATCGCGGAACTTTCGCCTGTTCCAGGAAATTGCGGCGACGAATATCGCAAGCCACCATTTTTAACTGCTTCGGGCGACCTCAGCCATCATTTGGACAATATCCCCCGCGTTTACCATCCTGTGAGAATATCCGAACAACGCGAACAAGTGTATAGCGGCACGGTTTGGGAAGACTTTGCAGGCTATTCAAGAGCCGTTAAAAAAGGTAATCGCATTTTGGTTTCTGGAACAACAGCCACTCATGGTCATTTATTGGTAGGGGGTAATGACGCCGCCGCACAAACACATTTTGTGATTGATAAAATCGAAGCCGCCATCGAATCGTTGGGAGGCGCATTAAAAGATGTTGTTAGGACACGAGTGTTTGTCAACAACATCAACGACTGGGAGGCCGTGGCCCGAGCACATGGTCATCGATTTAACGGCATTAACCCCGCCAATACCCTTGTTCAAGCTCAGCTCGTCGGTGAAGGATATTTGGTAGAAATCGAAGCCGAAGCGATGCTTGACTGCTAAAATCTTCGTATTATTTTTTGAATTTAACCCATTCTTTGCGCTCGAACTGTGTCACTGCATTTTCAAATTCAGTGATCAGCTTATTTGCAAGATCAACTCTTTTCCAATCTTGAGCTGACGGAACCGTCACCCTTGCTGAACTCGCCTTGAGTGCTTGTTCAACCGCAGAATAGGCTGTGATTCTTGAACTCTGCCACGCGCCTACCTGTCGACCGACCGGTTTGTCCATTGCCAAAAGAGTAAGAGCGGTCAATTGGATTTGTAAGTTTTTCAATACCTTTTTGCTCTTTTGATTTGTCGTACTATCATTTTCCAAAGCATCTAACTTTACCTTCAAATTCGTGTTCCATGCTTCGGTTTTTTCCAACAATTGGGACAACTTTACTACCTGATCATTGACCGCCTTTTGATAGCGGTACAATTCAATGTCCACTGTATTATCCATTTCAAAACGAGGATCCGCAACAATCTCTACGGTGCTGAGACTGGTTTCACCCAGGTATTGAAACTTGAGTGTATATACTCCTGGCAGAACCGGAATGCCTCGAGATTCATCATTCACCCAAAATCCAGGGAGGTAAGTAGGCTTTTCATCCAAATTCCAAGTCAAGTAATTCAACCCCCTGTTAAGCCCCTTTTTCGAAACAGTATTAACGAGTTGCCCTTTAGAGTCTGATATGGTAACTATAATGGAATCATTTTCAAGTGGATTTGAAGCCAGAAAAACTGGTAATTGAACCTTTTGAAAAACTCTGTTTTCACCTTCGAAAGTCGTGTGAAAACCTGTCCAGATGTTCCCCGCAGGCGCAATGAATAACCCTTTGACTTGGACTGTCTTATTTACTGGCAAGGCCATTAAGTTTTGAGCAGGTTTATTTGAAAGAAGATAACGAAGACTTGTTAAATCGTCCATAATCCAAATAGCTCGCCCAAAAGTCCCAATCACTAATGCGGCTTCCCTTTCTTGAATGACCAAATCCATGGTCGAAACACTCGGAAATCCGTTTTTTACCTGTGTCCAATCCTGTCCTTGATTGACGCTCATCCACAGACCATTTTCTGTTCCTAAAAAAAGTAGATTTGGCTCCACCGGATCTTGAATAAACGACAAAGCATAGCCTTTGACGTCCAAATCATCGACTACTCTAGTCCAGGTTTCTCCGAAGTCATCTGTTCTGAACAAGTATGGGTCATAGTCTCCTTGTCTGTAATTGTTCACTACCAGCCAAGCCGTTGGTTGCTCATAGCGAGAAGCGTGAATCCGAGCAATCCAAGATCCTTGAGGCAAGCCTTTAATGTTGGTCGTCAAATTGGTCCAATTTTGACCGCCGTCACGTGTCAACTGCACTTGACCGTCGTCGGTTCCCACCCAAAGAATGTCTTTGTTCAAATGACTGGGAGCGATTGCTAAAATACTGTTATAGTTTTCAGCGCCAGAGATGTCAAGCGTCAATCCTCCGTAATCTCCCTTTTGATGCTCAGAATTATCAGTGGACAAATCTGGTGAAATAATCGTCCAATTGGCACCTTTGTCGACCGATTTATGCACAAACTGTGAACCATAATAAACGGTATGATCATCGTGAGGATCAAGAGCAAATCCAGCATTCCAATTGTAGCGCAATGGAGTATCAATCTTGTCGGACTGTGGCGCTATACTTTGATAATAACCACTTACTTTGTCGTATCGGTACAAATCTCCATTTTGAGAAGTTCCATAACCAAAGCGAGCATTGTCTTTATCAGGTGCGATATAAAATCCATCACCACCTACCAAATACTGCCAGTACAAAGTTCGTATCCCTCCCCTTTTCCAAGTATAGGCAGGACCAGACCAATTGCCATTGTCTTGCATGCCACCATAGACGTTAAAGGGCGTATCGTAGTCCACATTGATATGATAGAATTGAGCCACAGGAATATTTTCGGGGAAATACCAACTTGTCCCGTGATCATAGGTGATGCCCAAACCGCCATCTCCCCCAATGATAAAATGTTGAGCATCTTTAGGATTGATCCACATGGCGTGGAAATCGGCATGAATCCCTTTAGTTTCATCGGCAGGAATCATGGGCTTGGGGTCAAAATTCTCTCCTCCATCATAACTCACTGACAAAGGTTGATAGATGTTGTAAAGTCGGTCAGGGTTTTCAGAATCAACAGCAAGATCTTGAAAATAAAAAGGCCGGTTGTTGGTAAACTTAGGGTTAGAGTTGATGACTGCCCAAGTTTGTCCGCCATCTTCACTCCGGTAAAGCAAGTTTTTCTGAGCTTCTATCTTAGCATACATGCGGTTAGAATTGCTCGGTGCAATGGCCAATCCTATTCTTCCAAGGTCTCCTTCTGGGAGTCCACAGCTAGGGTCCAATTTTTTCCATGACAATCCCCTGTCACCACTGAAATACAATCCCGAGCCCGGACCTCCAGAGACAAATGAGAAGGGTGTTCTTCGGTGGTCATACATCGCAGCAAACATTCTATTAGGGTCATTTGGATCAACTACGAAATCTCCGATACCTGAGGTTCCGTTGGTATAAAGAACCTTTTCCCAATGTTTTCCTCCATCTGTAGTTTTGTACAACCCCCGATCTTCATTTGGGGTAAATGGATCGCCGCTGGCCCCCACGAAAATAGACTGATCGTTGTCGGGATCTATCCAAATGCGGTGGATGGTTTTTGTAGTTTCCAAGCCCATGTGTGTCCAGGTTTTTCCACCGTCAGTACTTTTGAATATTCCCATACCCAAATTCATGGAATTACGAGGATTGCCTTCACCAGTACCTACCCAAATCACTTCTGGATTGTTTTGCTGAATGGCCAAAGCGCCAATATTCTGAGTCGGTTGATCATCAAAAACAGGAGTCCATGCAGAACCCCCATTTTCGGATTTCCATACCCCGCCAGAAGCAGCACCGATAAAAATGATTTTCGGATTCGAGACCACCGCGTCAATAGCCGTAATTCGTCCGCTCATATTTGCTGGGCCAATGCTTCTAATTTTTAAATTCTCGAGAGCGCTCAAATCTAAGTTTTGAGCATTCAAAGTAGATGCAGCAATCAAAAAAATTGAGAGAAGAATACGCATAAGTTTAAACCGTTTTCTGGTCTTTACAATATAGTTATATTTTGTTACTTTTATAAAGTATATTTCTAAGCCTTAGTTCAGAAGATGACAAAGGCTCGAAACATTTCCTAATTCCATTTCATGAAACATTTCGGTCTTTTATTCTTCCCAATTATGGCGCTAGTTTTTCAACCCACATCCGCTCAAGAACAATATGATGCTACCCAAAGCTCTTTGGAACTAATTCAACTGTTTGACGATTGGCGTGCATTCGAGCAACCGCCATTGCAAAATGGTGTTCCGGACTATTCTCAAGCCTGTTTTGACAAGAGGTGGCCTCAATTCATGGCTCTTAAAGAGCGCCTAGAAAATCTTCCTAAGGAAAAATGGTCTACCAGTCAGCAAATCGATTGGCACATCCTATGGGCAGAAATGAATGGATATATCTTTAACTACAAGGTTTTAAAGCCGTGGGAGAGAGATCCTGCTTTTTACAAATCCATTTGGACCGATCAAAGTGATGTGCCAGCCCACGAAGGCCCAACACATCATGCCATCACTGAGGTTTGGCAATACCAGTTCCCCTTGGATGAAATTTCTTCCAATAGAATGACTGCTTCTTTACAAATCATTCCAGAATTGTACAACCAAGCCAAAAGGAATTTGACCGGTAATGCCCGTGATTTATGGATAGCTGGAATTAGGGATCACCGGGGTCAGTACAAAGACTTGGAAGCGCTTTTATTGGCTCCTGGGGTTGATCAACACCCAGCACTTGTATCGGCCATCAGGGCAGCATTACTTGCCACGGAAGATTTTATTAATTGGTTGACACAAGAAAGCGTTACAAAAACAGGCCCATCAGGGATCGGTAAGGAACACTATACTTGGTATCAGCAAAATGTGCATTTGGTTCCCCTCACTTGGGATGATGAGGTGATGATACTCAAACGCGAGCTTGCGCGTGCATGGTCAAGTTTGAAACTGGAAGAACATCGCAACAGGAAACTGCCACCTATGCAAGATGCTGATTCGACAGAGGCGTATAAGCTTATGGCCGAAAGTGCGGCAAAAGAATTTCTAGATTTTCTCAAGGCAAATGACATTGTCAGTGTAGAAGATTATTTTGCTCCAGCCCTAAATCCTCATTTGGGGGAATACATCCCAGTCGAAAAAAGGAATTTTTTTTGGATAACAGCCCACTTTGACCCCAAGCCTTTATATTCACATTTTTTCCATTGGTTTGAACTGGCAAGAATGGAAAACGATCCCCATGAAAATGCCATCAGGAAAAACGCCTTGTTATACAACATTTTTGATTCCAGAAATGAGGGGTTGGCCACCGCGGTTGAAGAAATGTTCATGCAAGCCGGTTTGTACGACAACAGCCCAAGATCCAGAGAAATCGTTTACATTCTAATTGCCCAAAGGGCTGCCAGAGGATTGGGATCTTTGTATGCCCATGCCAACATGATGTCAATGGAAGAAGCCGGGAAAATTCATTCAGAATATACCCCTAGAGGATGGATGAAAACAGAAAAAGACTTGTTAATTTTTGAACAACACCTCTACCTCAGACAACCGGGCTATGGCACCAGTTATATTACGGGAAAATATTTACTCGAAGAAACCATGGCAGAGGTCGCTAAGGAACTAGGAAAAGACTTTACTTTAAAGCAATTTTTTGACACTTTGACCAGCTTAGGCAATATGCCAATATCATTGGGGAAATGGGAAATGACAGGACATGGCGAAGAGTTAAAACGAATTACCTCATCCTACAAAGAGCTCTAAAGCCTTCCATCAAGCTAAACACAACATGGATTTTGTCTTTAGGTCAAAATAGTCCTGTTGCCATATATTTTTCTTCTTTTTACATATTTAGGTTATAAATTCAATCAATACCTATACTTTCGCCTGATGATAGTAACTTTAATACGATTTTTTTCTGGCGTTTCGCACATGATCTACGGCGCGCTAGCTCTGTTCATGTCTTTTTATATTGACGAATTTGCCCGTTATGGTTTTTCTGAATTCAGAGTAGTCATCGCCTTGGTTCAAATTGTTGGTGGAGTTGGACTCTTGCTCCCTAGTCCATATATGAAAATCCGAATGGTTAGTGCAGGGCTATTGCTGGCGATGATGGTCGGCGCACTCTTAACGCGCATCTCGATTCAAGACAGTTTAGCAATGTCTTTGCCTGCTTTGACCTATTTGTTAATAAATTCATTTATTTTTATAAAAAGTATAAAAAACATCAAATGAAAAATCTAAAACATCTGCTCATGTTGGTTGTATCGGCGGTGGTACTCAATGTGTGGTTTTTTCGCTTCAATCGTGAAACAATATATAGAGGTGGTAAGGCCACCAATATGATAGAAGAATTTGCGGCCTACGGTCTGAGTGAAAATTTGGTTTATTTGGTTGGCGGACTCAAGGTCCTCGCTGCTATCGGACTACTTGTGGGCTTTGTCAATCAAAGGTTTATTATGCCTTCAGCGGCTTTAATGGCGGTGATGATGTTGGGCGCGATTGGAATGCACTTCAAGATATGTGACCCTGCCATCACGTATTTGCCAGCAGGCTTGATGCTGACATCATGTTTAGCCATTTTGTATCTTCAGAAAAAAACGGCCTAGTATAATTTCACTGAAAGACAATTTCTTCAATTTGGGCAATTCTGTTGAATAAATTTGGGCAAACAGTCGTGCCCATAAATTATTCTTGGAGGTCTTTTGACCTAGTTAATTGGGATATTTGGAGTGGACAATAATGTTGAACTTTCCTTTTTTGGCAATTTTCCAGCAAATAATAATCTAGGGGTAAAATAACTGCTGTCATTCAAGGTTTCAATAATAATTCCTCGGCTGTTAGTGCTGTGCATCATTTCGATGTGATTTCCTTCTACCTTGGTCACCAAGGCAACATGCCCTACTCGATTGCTTTTGCGACTTCGACCTTGAAAAAAGATCAAGTCGCCTTGCTGCAGTTGGTCCATTGTAGTTTTTTCTACAAAATTGGCTTGACTGGCAGAAGTCCCAGGCAAGGCAACTCCAAACTCCTTATGGATGTATTGAATAAATCCTGAGCAATCCAAACGTCTGCCGTCAGCAACTTGGAAGCGGTAAGGTTTCCCCAAATAGGTTTTTCCAAAATTGATGATAGAATCAATTCTTGAAACTGATGTCTCAATTTTTACTAGGTCAATTGGGTAAGACAGACTATCCACAGCAACGGCTGTTTCCTCTGCATTTTGGGCGCTGACTGTTGTGATCGTGAAAAGCAAGGCGAGCTTAAAGCCGATTAAAAGTCTTGTTCCCATTATACCTTTTTAACTTACTGTTTTGAAAATGAAGCTGATGAGGAAATGTCTAAACATCTTTTTACTACCATGTTCCTGCTGTTCATTCATGCCCACAATTTAGAAAATAAATTGCATCAAATTTTAGCCCTATTTCTAATCTTTAATACAACACTTTCAGACATTACCAGTAAGAGGCTTATTTTTTTGGATAGGAAAAACGCCATAACTACACCATGAATAGAGTCATTTGCCAAGATTTTACAAAACAGGCATTGCAGCGAAGTCATTTGGACATACAATTTTTGAGTACAAAATTGTTCAGTTCGCTAATCCCCAATAGATATCCCCTTTTCGTTATTCTGAAATCTCAATCCTATTGGAAAACGGCTACAGGCTCATTCTTTTCTCCCAACCAGGTCGCCATAAAAATCAAGTCATTATCTCCACGGTTTTCGGAATAGTGCCAAGTATTGGACACACTTAAAAACGCTTTATCTCCAGCCTTAAAACTTTGTGTAGTGCTTATCGATTTTACGGCAGCCCTGTTGTCTAAAGTTGTTACGGTGTCAAAATTGACTGTCAATTCACCTTGTAACACGTAAACTACACCAGTATACGGATGGTAATGCCATGGCGTTTTTACTCCTGGTTTCAAGACTTTGACTTGACTTGTAATAGCAGCCTCACCATCGGAATAATGAAATTCATTTCCCATTGAATCAAGGGAATCTGCTGTCATGAGGTCTCCATTTTCAAATTTGACAAGGCCGTTTTCAATTTCCGAAGCATTTACCGAAGGGCTCGTTGAACAAGAGCTCGAAATAATGAAAATCATTAGAATAAAAGAGAGTTTAGTTTTCATCCGCATGTTTTTTAATTTTTAAACTAGAATATATGGTTTGCCCAAGTTTTGATAGAAAAGGAATCCCGACAGTATCATATTCGTATATGCCATCGTTATAAATCTTATTTTCATTAACTCTGAGAGTACAAGATAATAAAAATTCAATATTATTTTCAAAATCAATTATATAGGCAGATTCAGTAAGTTGTCCATAGGCGAGGCCAACTTTGTTATAAATCCTAAAATTCTCAGGGATTTTATCTTTAGAATCTCCAAACAGAAAAAACTTTACATAGCTATCCCAGTACTCAGGTTCACTATAGCCATATTGTTCTCCCTCCAAGGTATTCAAACTCATTGCGTGTAAAATGAAATCATGATAATCATCTGACATGAAAAATATTTCATCTTCGTTATATTCCTTTTTGAAAATTACCCTCTTAGTCATTTCATGAAGGTCGCTTAGTGAAAGGTAATTTTTATCACGAAAGGAAAATTTTTCCGAGATTAAACTGTCATTTCTAATAAATCCATTTCCAACGATCTCATTTTTTAATTTTTTTCGTATTCCTTTAAAATTGTCATTTTTTGAATTGATAATGAATTCATTGCCATCATCC
>JALRKI010000158.1 GCA_023254815.1 Flavobacteriaceae bacterium | reverse complement strand
AGGCAAGTAAAGACTTTTTCTTGACGATGTTTGGCCAAGAATGGGTGACATGCTGCTTGAAACGACTAATCATGGCTGGCTGCTTTAGTAAAATCGTCCTGTGTCAAAACCCGTGATAAGGCATTGGCCTTTAGCAGACATTCTTCATACTCGGCCTCTGCTTCACTAGCAGCCGTAATTGCACTGCCCACACTGTAGGAAACGTATTGCTCGGACTGATTGTACAGTATGGCTCGTATGGCCACATTAAAATCAAAATCTCCATTGGGTTCAAAATATCCGATAGCACCAGAATACAAGCCTCTTTTGCTGACTTCAAAATCTTCAATCAACTGCATGGCTCTCAATTTTGGCGCTCCTGTCATACTTCCCATCGGGAAACTGGCTTTTATGGCGTCAAGGGCTGTGAGGTCTTCTTTAAGGTCTGCACTTATTGTGCTGATCATGTGATGGACCTGTTCAAAAGAATAAATCCCAAACAATTCGTTGACCGCAACACTTCCCTTTTGAGCCACCTTTGACAAATCGTTGCGCACCAAATCGACAATCATAACATTTTCGCTTCGCTCCTTTTCGCTTTGTGACAAATAATTTTTCGAGGCCATATCGAGCGATTGATCTTCAAACCGCTTTGAAGTGCCCTTGATGGGCTGGGAAATCAAATGCTGACCCGTTTTCATCAAGTAACGTTCAGGTGAAGCCGACATGGCATACCTATCCTTATGCCTTAAAAAACATGAAAATGGCGCTGCCGAAAGTTGGTTAAGTTGATTAAAAACTCCGTATGGGTTAATTTTTAGTCCCTTTTGGAACCACTCCATGCAAAAATTAACCTCATAGATGTCTCCCTTTTGGATGTGCCCCTTCAATGCATTGACCTTATTGAGGTAGTCTTCTTTGGTCATGCGCGCTTCCAAATTCGCCGCTTTGCTCAACTGACTTGATTGATTTATTTTTAAGTTCGAAATGGTATTCATGTCGACAGAAATGTCCTCCGCTAATGCTGGTGGGTAATGAAGGCTGACCGAATTGCCATTTACAAAAAATATTTTTTCTGGTTGAAAAAACCACAATTCAGGAAAAATTAAACCATCGGCATTGGAAGATGACAGATCGAATAATTCGTTTTTGAGATCATAAGAAAAATAGCCAAAACACCAATCTTGGATCTGTTCTTGAAATTCTTGAAACCTTTGAAAACCAGATCCTGACTGAACAGCAATCTCCGTCAAAGCTCCTACGGCAAAAATCAAGTCGTGTTTGGTTTCTTTCAAGGGGTAATCATTGCCGTCTAGCCACAACAGGGTATCGAAGTTCTCAGCCCATTGAAATAACTGCTTTAAAAAGAGGTCTTTATCCTCGAGTTCAAAAGTTTTGGTAAGCCTGTTCAATGTTCATTCGTTAAATTGTAAAAATACATTTTAGCGTGGTCGTAAGGAATAAAAAGTGTAATTTTAGGACACATTTTACCCCAAATGTTAACCTACTATAAATCGTTCGAGCGTTTGGGGATTAAACTTTAGATCATGAACCAGCCTCAAAACAAAAAGCCGAAAACCCTTGTAATATTACTGTTAGTGTTGTTCGTTCTCGTCATTATTGTGAGTTCGATGCACTTTGCCCTGCACAAATCCTAAATGTGTAGCGCACGATTTTCTGTGGCCGCTAAAGCAGCCTCCTTTACTGCTTCGGCAAACGTAGGGTGAGCGTGAGACATCCTCGATATGTCCTCTGCAGAAGCACGGTATTCCATGGCCACCACAGCCTCCGCGATCAAATCGGCGGCTCTGGCTCCAATGATGTGAACACCTAACACTTCGTCCGTAGCGGCATCGGCAAGTACTTTTACGAAGCCATCTAAGTCCATACTCGCTCGACTACGACCCAAGGCACGCATCGGAAATTGTCCAATTTTATAACTGATCCCTTCAGCTTTGAGTTGTTCTTCTGTTTTACCAACAGCGGCTACCTCAGGCCAAGTGTAAACAACATTTGGAATCAAATTGTAATCTATATGTGGACGTTGCCCAGCAATGGTTTCGGCGACAAAAGTCCCTTCTTCTTCAGCTTTGTGGGCCAACATGGCACCCTTAACAACGTCGCCAATGGCATAAATGTGGTTCACATTGGTTTGCAAATGATCATTTACAACAACTCGTCCTCTTTCATCAGTGACCACACCAGCGGCAGCCAAGTTAAGTCCTTCTGTATAAGGTTTGCGACCCACGGAAATGAGACAATAATCGCCTTTAACTTCAATTTCTTTTCCTGTTTTGTCTGTAGCCTTTAGCACTACCACATCTTTATTGCGATCAACTGACGTGACCTGGTGAGATGTCAAAATATTGACTTTAGCTTTTTTAAACACTTTCGTCAACTCTTTAGACAAGCCTGAATCCATAGTGGGTATGATTCGGTCCATGTATTCCACCACTGTCACTTCGGCACCTAAACGGGAGTAAACCTGACCCAACTCAAGACCTATTACTCCTCCTCCAACTACAATCATGTGCTTGGGAATCTCCTTGAGTTTGAGAGCCTCTGTCGAAGTGATAATTCTTTCTTTGTCTAACTGAATGAAGGGCAAATTGTTAGGCTTACTACCAGTGGCGATAACAATGTTATTCGCTTCTAGGTCTTCACTGGAACCATCTGACTTGCTTACAGTTATTGTTTTTTGGTCTTTAAAACTGCCCAAACCTTGATAAACAGTGATGTCATTTTTTTTCATCAAAAATTCCAATCCTGCAGTGGTTTGATCCACCACTTCTTGCTTTCTGGCAATCATCTTTTCAAGATTAACCTTGACAGAACCGACAACCTCAATGCCATGAGAGCCAAAATGCTTAAGGGCATCTTCATAATGATGAGAAGAGTCTAAGAGGGCTTTGCTCGGAATACATCCTACATTGAGACAAGTGCCACCAAGAGTATTGTATTTCTCAATAAGCGCAGTCTTCATGCCTAACTGAGCACAGCGAATTGCCGCTACATATCCTCCTGGTCCCGAGCCGATAATGGCCACATCAAATTTTGTCATTGTTGTTGTTTTAATAACCATGCAAAAATAGGGATTACAAGACTAATTCAAAGTCAAATTGTTAACAATTACTGAAGTGTTTCAAATTGGTATGGAATTCAATGCTCTCAAAAATTATTATCTTGCTACCAAAATTACTCCTATGGCTTTTGATCCAGCTAACGCAATTCAAGATTTACAATATTTCGGGGAATTTGGTGGCGTGAATCCATCAATTTCCGATTCCTCAACATACACCTTCTTGGCCGCCAAAACCATGTTTGACACCTTCGAGGGTAATGCCGATGGATGCTACCTTTATTCTAGACATTCTACGCCATCGAACTTGTACTTGGCAAAGGCTTTAGCTGCCATGGAAAACACTCAAGCGGCTCTAGTCACGGCCTCAGGAATGGGTGCTATTACTCCCATTTTTCTTCACCTGTGTCAAGCTGGAGACCATGTAGTTTCGAGTAGAACAATTTACGGAGGTACCTTTGCCTTTCTTAAGAATTTTGCGCCAAAATTTCAGCTGAAAACAGACTTTGTTGACATTACCAATTTAGAGCAAGTCGAGGCTGCGATTACCCCTAATACCAAAATTTTGTATTGTGAAACCGTCAGCAATCCCTTGATGGAAATTGCCGATATCGCAGCGTTGTCAAAAATTGCAAAAAAATATAACATTAAGCTGGTCGTGGACAACACCTTTTCGCCTCTCAGCGTTGCGCCAGCGAATTTAGGAGCAGATATTGTTATTCACAGTTTGACAAAATTTATCAATGGAAGCAGCGATACGGTTGCCGGTGTACTTTGTACAACAAGGGAATTGGTTGACGATTTGTGCAATGTTACTGATGGCGCGGCTATGCTGTTGGGGTCTACTTTAGACAGTTTGAGGGCGGCCTCCATTATGAAAAATTTGAGAACATTGCATGTGCGCATGCCCCAGCATAGCAAAAATGCCATGTATTTCGCCCAACAATTTGAAGCCGACGGCATACGAACGCTTTATCCTGGTTTAACATCACACAAATCTCATAAGTTATACCAATCTATGATGCATCCTGATTATGGCTATGGTGGAATGCTCGCCATAGATGTTGAAACCGAGGACAATGCCTCTGCCTTAATGGAGGCTATGCAAGAGCGAAACGTAGGGTATTTGGCCGTTAGTTTAGGTTTTTATAGAACGCTATTCAGCGCCTCAGGCAGTTCAACATCCTCTGAAATACCCAAAGAAGAGCAAATCAGCATGGGACTGAGTCCAGGTTTAATCCGATTTTCAGTTGGCTTGGATTGTGATGCGAAAGCCAGTTATTCTAAAATCAAAGAAGCTCTCAAGGTTGTTGGATTAATCAAATAAATTTTTATGAAAAGTCAAGACATCAAACCCGCTCACGCCGAAGACCAACAGGTGGTCTCTAATGTTGAGTTAAATCTTTTTGAAGCCCTAATTCCAGTCGTAGTTTTAGTCGGCCTATTGGCATTTAATGTCAGTGTTTTTGGAGACGACGCCCTCGCGGGAAGCAACCAGTTCATACTTTTGATGGGTGGTGTGGTAGCAGCAATAGTAGGCTATTTTAACAAGGTTGGATATGAACAAATGCTGGAAGAAGTTGCCAAAAATGTCAAATCTACCGCCGGCGCACTTCTCATTTTGCTCTTGGTTGGAGCTTTGGCTGGAACCTGGCTCATCAGTGGCGTAATACCCGCAATGATTTATTACGGATTGCAGATTTTGAACCCTAGTATATTTTTAGGGGCTTGTTTGATTATTTGTGCCCTAGTATCTGTCGCTACAGGAAGTTCATGGACCACCTCGGCGACCATTGGAATAGCCTTGGTTGGAATAGGCAATGCTTTAGGAATTTCAAGCGGTATGACTGCTGGTGCTGTAATTTCGGGAGCCTATTTCGGCGACAAGTTATCCCCCTTAAGCGATACAACAAACCTCGCTTCGGCAATGGCTGGCAGCGAGCTATTCGATCATATCAAGTATATGTCGATTACCACTACTCCTACTTTCCTGGTCACTTTATTGGTATTTATTGCAATCGGATTTACCCAAACTACCTCAGGTTTGGCAGACACTTCCCTATTGTTAAAAGACATTGAAGGTGTTTTTAATATCAATGGCTGGTTGTTTTTAGTGCCTTTAGTGGTAATTGCCTTAATTGTAAAGAAAACACCTCCGTTGTTGGCCCTAATTGTTGGCACTCTTTTAGGCGGGGTTTTCGCTGTTATTTTCCAACCAGACGTGGTTTTGAGCATTGCAAATAGTGATACCATGAGTTTTCAATCGGCATACAAGGGTGTTATGAATGCAATCACCGTTCCGACTAGTATTGCTACAGACAATGATACGCTCCAAGGCTTGTTCTCTGCAGCAGGCAAAGGGATGAGCGGCATGTTGGGAACCATTTGGCTCATACTTTGTGCAATGGTATTTGGCGGTGTAATGGAAGCCATAGGAGCTTTGTCAAAAATCAGCTCTGCTCTGCTGAGTATGGCAAAATCAGTTTTTGGTCTTTTCGCTAGCACGGTAGCGAGCTGTTTGGCACTGAATGTTACGGCTTCCGACCAATATTTGGCCATTGTAGTGCCCGGTAAAATGTTTAAATCTGCATTTGATAAAAAAGGACTTCACCCCGTTAATTTGAGTAGAACCCTTGAAGATTCAGGTACGGTAACCTCTGTACTAGTACCATGGAATACCTGTGGTGCCTATCAATCGGGCGTTTTAGGAGTGTCGGTAGCCGAGTATTTCGCTTTCGCCATTTTCAATTGGCTCAGTCCTATCATGACGTTGATTTTTGCAGGTTTCTCAATTAAAATAAAACAATTGGTAGACACCAAGTAACATTGTTGACCTTGGGACAAAACTATCTGAATTAGTCAAACATTACTTATTTAAACTCTACTTACATTTAGAAAAGGCAGAATGTTTGTTTAAATTTGTAGGACTGAAAAAAATAAATCTAATGGAACACGGAAATTCAACCTCAAATAATGTCAAATGTCCATTTGCTTCAGCGGAACAGAGACACACAGCTGCTGGTGCTTTTTCAAATTCCAGTTGGTGGCCTAATCAACTGAACTTAAAAATTTTGCATCAAAATGCTCCGATGACCAGTCCCTATAAAGAGGACTTCAATTATGCAGAGGCTTTCAAAAGTCTTGATTTAGAAGCATTAAAAAAAGATTTGTTTCACTTGATGACCGATTCGCAAGATTGGTGGCCTGCTGATTATGGTCACTATGG
>JALRKI010000152.1 GCA_023254815.1 Flavobacteriaceae bacterium | reverse complement strand
CGATGAGAGAGAAAATACATTAAATCAACTGTTGACTGAGATGGATGGTTTTGGAACCAACACGAATGTTATTGTTGTTGCTGCCACCAACAGAGCCGACGTCCTTGATACTGCCTTAATGCGAGCTGGACGATTTGACCGTCAAATTTATGTTGACCTTCCCGACATTAGAGAAAGAAAGGAAATCTTTGAAGTTCATCTTAGGCCTCTCAAAATTGATAAAGAACTGGATATTGATTTTCTATCTAAACAAACTCCTGGATTTTCGGGTGCAGATATTGCCAATGTTTGCAATGAAGCCGCCCTTGTTGCAGCAAGAAAAGGGCATAAAAAAGTTGTAAAGCAGGACTTTCTTGATGCGGTTGACCGAATTGTTGGAGGTCTTGAAAAGAAAAACAAAATTGTCACTATCTCCGAAAAGAAAGCAGTAGCATATCACGAAGCTGGCCACGCAGTAGTGAGCTGGATGCTCGAACACGCCGCTCCTTTGGTCAAGGTTACCATTGTCCCACGCGGACGCTCTTTGGGCGCAGCTTGGTATTTGCCGGAGGAAAGACTGATTGTTAGGCCTAACCAAATGCTTGACGAAATGTGTGCTACTCTTGGAGGAAGGGCTGCTGAGCAGGTTATTTTTAACGAAATATCTACTGGAGCCTTGAGTGATCTCGAAAAAGTAACCAAGCAAGCCCGAGCGATGGTGACTGTCTATGGATTGAATGACAAAGTTGGAAATTTAACTTATTATGATTCATCGGGCCAATCGGAATATGGATTTACTAAGCCCTACAGCGAGCAAACAGCAGAGCTGATCGACAAAGAGATTTCCAATATGATCGAAAATCAATACCAAAGGGCTATTAAAATATTGGAGGAAAACAAAGAAAAACTTATTCTTTTAGCAGAAGAACTTCTTGAAAAAGAGGTGATATTTAAAGACAACTTAGAGTCTATTTTTGGCAAGAGACCTTTTGAAGTGGAGCCCCCTATCGATCAAGTCGAAAAAGAAAATAAAGAGGAGGAATAACTGACATAGCATGCAACAATTGGCACAAAGAGTAGTTTTTGGATTGTTGTATGTGCTTTTGGTTATTGGCGCGGTTCAATTCGACTTTACTTTTGCACTCCTTATAGCCTTATTTGGGGTTATGGTAATCACTGAGTTCGCTCGAATTGCCAACATAAAACCCAAGTGGCCCATCATTTATTTTCTTATTGTCTTAATAGGATTGTATTTTGGATTCACTCATGAAATTTTGAATACGTACCCGATGGTTTTCAACACAATTGTCGGATCGGCTGTTGGATTCCACATGATGTTGCTCCACAAGCTTTACACTGGCAAACCCTATACTCTGCTCCATTTTCAAGGCATTTTTTATGTGGTGCACGGATTGCTGAGCATGTTCATTTTCAGTTTTGTTCATGGACAATTCGACTCAAATTTATTGTTAAGCTTTTTTGTTTTCATATGGGTCTGTGACAGTGGAGCATTTGTTGTTGGAAATCTTTTAAAAGGAAGAAAATTATTGCCCTCTGTCTCTCCCAAAAAAACAATTTCTGGCTTTTTGGGCGGTGTCATTTTGGCTGGGCTGGTCGGGCTGCTAGTCAGTAATTATTTCCCTTTACTCAATGCCCTTCAATGGGTAGTCTTCAGTACCTCTATTGCTGTTATCGCCTCACTTGGTGACTTGATCGAATCTAAATTCAAAAGATTGGCGGGAGTGAAAGACAGCGGAAAAGTCATGCCAGGACACGGTGGTGTTTACGATAGACTAGATGGTGTTATATTTGCGGCACCATGGGCATTTATAATTTTTAAACTCACGAGTTATGTTTCATAAAGAAGGATACAAGATTATTACTATTGCAATGATTGTTTCCATAGCCGTAATAATGGCAGTAGATTTTTACGTTCTTGATGGACTTACAAAAATATTGTCACAAGTTGGAGTCCTCATTTTTTTAGTACTTATTCTTCAGTTTTTCAGGAACCCAAAAAGAGAAATTACATGGGATGTAAAAAAAGTATTTTCTCCTGTTGATGGCAAGGTGGTTGCCATTGAAACAGTATTTGAAGATGAGTTCTTCAAAGCCGAAAGAAAACAGATCAGCATTTTCATGTCTCCTCTAAATGTGCATGTGACGAGATATCCAGTGAGTGGTGAAATCATTTATAGCAAGTATCATCCTGGCAAGTACTTGGTGGCCTGGCATCCTAAATCAAGTACACTAAACGAGCGCACCACCGTTGTGGTTAAGTCTCCGAAGTTTGGTCCAGTCTTGTTCCGTCAAATTGCAGGTGCCCTTGCCCGTCGCATTGTGAACTACGCTAAAGTAGGAGAAGTTGGACAACAAGGCAGCGATAGTGGGTTCATAAAATTTGGCTCTCGAGTTGACGTATTTTTGCCTCTTGATGCCCTAATTACCGTCAAGCCAAATCAGAAAGTCATTGGTGCAAAAACTGTAATTGCCGAATATCATGAAATCGAGTAAAACTATAGATCAACAATTTCTTGAGGCTGTAGAACAGGTCAATTGCCATACAGAACCATTCCCCGCTGATTTTTTATTGAGACTTTACGCTTATTACAAACGAGCAACTAATAATGATAGCAGCCCCAACAGCAAAAACAATCTTATTAACGCCTTTAAAACTAATGCCTTGTTTCAGGCCAGAGATGTAGATACTAATGTGGCGAAGGCAAATTATGTCGAGTTGGTTAATTCCTATTTCAAGAACAAGGTTTGAAAATGACCTATTTAATTAAGGAATCAATTCGATTTTCGAGCATTTCAATCTTCTCCAAGGCATCAGTTTCCTTTTGC
>JALRKI010000137.1 GCA_023254815.1 Flavobacteriaceae bacterium | reverse complement strand
ATCCACTGAACCTTTTTAGCCTTCGGTCCTAATCTCAATTTAGCTTTTTCGAGTGCTTTGGATGAAATGTCCAATACTGAGACATTTTCAAACCCTCTTAACAGCAGATGATCCACTAGGGTGCTGTCTCCACCACCAATGTCTATGATGGGTGCAGACTTGTCTAATTTCAAGTCGTCAATCAATTGGAGAGAGTTTGAAGGTATTTTTTGAGTCCAACTGACCTGATCTGGACTTTTGGTTTCATAAACAGTCTCCCAATGCTGTTGATTGTTTGAATTCACGACTATAGCGTACTTGGGCAGACAAAGTCAGAAACCTTTACGCCGGTTTCTTTAATTGCCTTGAACCCCCCTTGCACGTCGATGAGATTGTGAATGCCTCTGCTCTTCAAAATGGAGGCAGCAATCATGCTGCGGTAGCCACCTGCACAATGAATAAAAAAGGATTGTTTGTCGGGGAACTCGGACAGATGTTGGTTGATAAAATCTAAAGGGGTGGTTTTTGCATTGACGACATGCTCTGATTGGTATTCATTTGGTTTTCTGACGTCAAAAATTTCACGCCCTGCGTTGGACTCAATTTCTAACCTGAATTCATCGGCAGAAATAGAATGAACCGTGTCGTAATCCATTCCTGCATTTTTCCATGTTTCGAAACCGCCTTTGAGGAAACCTAGTGTATTGTCAAATCCTACACGCGACAATCTGGTAATGGCTTCTTCCTCACGACCAGGCTCGCAAACCAACAAAATGGGTTGCTGAATGTCAGCGATTAGTGCACCAACCCATGGCGCAAAATTGCCATTGAGTCCAATGAAAATCGATCTAGGAATGTGACCTTTTGCAAAATCATCTTGATGTCGAACGTCGAGAATAACAGCTCCAGTTTCATTGGCTGCCGCTTCAAAAGCTTTTGGTGTCAATTCATGGCTGCCTCGCTCAATGATTTCTTCTATATCGGTATATCCTTCTTTGTTTAATTTAACATTCAATGGAAAATATTGGGGTGGAGGCAACAACCCATCGATGACCTCAGATACGAATTCTTCTTTAGTCATGTCTGCTCTCAGGGCATAGTTCATTTTTTTCTGGTTTCCCAATGAATCAACAGTTTCTTTCATCATATTTTTACCACAAGCGGAACCTGCTCCATGGGCTGGATACACTGTAACATCATCGGCGAGAGGCATAATTTTAGTTCTCAAACTGTCATATAAGTAGCCGGCCAAGTCTCTTTCAGTTAATACACCCATTTTTTGAGCCAAATCTGGGCGACCTACATCTCCAAGGAAAAGGGTATCACCACTGAAAATAGCGTGATCTTTTCCTTGTTCATCTTTGAGCAGATAAGTTGTGCTTTCCATGGTGTGTCCTGGTGTGTGTAAAGCAACTATGGTCACATCACCAATTTTGAATTCTTGAAAATCTTCGGCAATAACTGCTTCGAAAGCCGGATTGGCATTAGGCCCGAATACGATGGGAGCCCCAGTAGCCTTTGCTAGGGTCACGTGGCCACTAACAAAATCGGCATGAAAATGGGTTTCAAAAATATATTTGATCTGCGCTCCATCAGCTTTGGCTCTTTCCAAATATGGAGTCACTTCTCTCAACGGATCGATAATGGCTGCTTCACCATTGCTTTCAATATAGTAAGCCCCTTGGGCTAGACATCCGGTGTATATTTGTTCAACTTTCATGTTATTTTTTTTATTGATGTTGTAAAATTAGTGTGTTTGATTGTATAAAAAGGTAACTTTTGTCATGTCTTTCAATTTTTTTTGACCACAAATTCCATGACAAAAATAAATAGGGCCATCACATAAATAAAGTATCCAAAACCTCTCTTTAGTTTATTGCCATCAATAAAATTACTGAGGTAACTTCCGATAAAAATACCGCCAAAGGAAAAGGTGGTGAATACGAGCAAGAAAGTCCAATCAACTGTCATTGTTAGAGCATCACCTAAAAAGAACCCGATGAGGGACTTGAAGGCAATTATCATCAGGGAAGTGCCTACGGCAACTTTCATTTCAACCTTGGCTAAAATAACTAAAGCAGGGATGATTAAGAATCCTCCCCCAGCGCCGATAAGGCCAGTTATTCCACCCACTGCCAAACCTTCCATGAGAATCAAGGGATAATTGTATCCTGTTGAGTTGCTTGGAGTCAATGACTTGTTTTTGAGCATTGAATAGGCTGCTGGAAACATCAGAAGAGCAAAAAGACCAAACATAGCCATTCGTCTGGTAAATTCAAATGTCCCCAAAGCAAAGAAAACTTCAGGTAGGATGGGGACAATATAGTATCTAACAGCCGTAACGCCAATCATGGCCGGCAATCCAAAAACTACAGCAGTTCTCCAATCTACGTATCCTTTGAGGTGTTGTTTAATGCCTCCAAGAAGAGCACTTGAACCTACAACAAATAGAGAATAGGCAGTCGCTGCTTTTTCGTCGATTGAAAATAAATAGGCTAAAACAGGAACGGCAAGTATGGAGCCTCCGCCACCAATCAGCCCAAGGGCGATGCCTATGATTAAAGCGCTGAGGTAACCGAAGACTTCTAACATTGCCATTATTGGATTTTTATCGGGTCAAAAATAGCACCTCCAAAGCAAACCGAGGGTAACATCAGTTACATTCACTTTATAAATTGATGATCTCAATAGAATTGCGATTTAATTTTAATTTCCCTAAATTTTCTAACTTTTTGAGCAAACGTGAAATGACAACCCGTGAACTGTGCAAATCGTCTGCAATTTCTTGGTGGGTATTGTTAACCAAGGGGTTGTTGTTTATTCTTGCTTTTTCGTTCAGATAATTGATCAATCTATCGTCTAAGTTGTCAAAAGCGATGCTGTCAATGGTGTTGAGCATTTCGTTGAGACGATTGTGATAGCTTTCAAAGACAAAATTGCGCCATGTTCGGTATGTTCGGGTCCATTCTTCCATCTTTTGAATGGGAATCATAATGAGCTTGGCATCAGTCTCGGCAATGGCTCGAATCTCGCTTTGGGGTTGTCCCATGCAGCAGGCCATGGTCATTGAACAAGTGTCTCCTTTTTCTAGATAATACAACAGCAATTCGTTGCCATCTTTGTCCTCTCGAAGAATTTTAACCACTCCCGAAACCAACAGCGGCATGCCTTTGACATAGGATCCGATTTCCATCAGAAGGTCCCCAGCTTTAACCTCTTTATAGGTGCCAACTTGGACAATGTCTTGAATGAGGGCTTCTTCAAATATTTTTCCATAACTGGTTTTTAGGTCTTGTATCATATCAAAACATTATGTTGATGGAATTCAATCTAAAGGTCTAGTTAACAAAGCTAAGGGTTTGAAATTGATTTTTCAAAGGAAGGCAGTTATCGAGTTTTGGCACAACCTTGGTCGGTATCATATGAATTAAAATCTTTGCATTACAGACTTTAAATTTAAACTCATTTAAAAAAGATTATTTCTGAAAATAACTTTCCAAATATTTTTCTGAAAACAATGGATATTTGAGTTTGTGGCTCAGGTTCAAATAGTTCACTCTAAAGTCATTTTTTAATTCTGGTAAATTGGCTTTGTCAAACTGGTATATCAATAGCAGAAGATTAATAAATTCTTGGTAAGAAAAAGTGCAATTATCAAGGCTGAACAATTGCTCAAATCGGTTTTTTTCCTTCTGATTTCCAACAAATCGAAAATAGAAAACGGCCATCAAATAGAAAGAATTGAGGTGATACTTATGGTAATAGAATGATGTTTCGGTGTGCAATTCCATTTGAGAGATGAGAAACTTCATTAAAATCAAATTTTTAGTCACAATGGAGGAAGTAAATAACTCATGAGAATAATCCATGAGCAAGGATTTTTTGTTGTGAATGGCGAAATATTTTTCTACAATTTTCTGATGCTGATTTGTATCCGTTGACATCAATTTTAACGCCAAGAGCCTGCTACACAATATGGGATTCAATTTTTTGGAGTAAAGTAAATTATTGTGCGGAAAATTAGGTATTTTGAGATTCAAAAATTTTCGAAACTCCAATATGGAAGAGGTGAAAATTCCAATTTCTTTTACAGGTGGTTTCCTATTGATTTGTTTTGTCCAATCCCCGTAGTATCCGTTCAGGCTCGAATAGTCAACAAATATCAAATACACGTTACTGATAAAATTAGGTTTATATAGCATTGTCTTTCCAAATTGAGGATATTGACGAATTAATAGTCCTATGGAATTGCCAAAATACAATACCTCTGAATAGGTGAATTTGTCGAATTGAAATTCGTCTAAATCTATTAATTTATTCAATAATTCAATATTGCGGAGATGCAGCAGTTCTCTTATTAGAATCACTGCAAATAGAGAAAAGTTTTCAGTGCTAAGGCGTTTACTCTTGACCAAATTGATGATTTCCTCATGATCTCCCCGATAAACTAGAGAAAAAACCAGTTGACTAAAGTCCGTTTTCTCTTTCTGATGGTTGTATTGTGTGAAGTGAATGTAGTTTTTGTAGCCTAGAAATTGGGCAATCGTGTCTAATGTCCTTGGATGAGGAGTTGTTGATGGTACCAGACCGAACAATCGCCTAATGGTATTGTAGCTGATTTCAATGTCTAGGGTTTCTAATATGGCATTGGCAATCAATTCGCAATCACCTCTCGATTGAATTTTTTTACCAATTTTAATTTGTAATTGATTTTTTAAGGTATTTATCATTTTTTTGTATCAAATGTGTATCAAATATAACTTTTTTAAAAAGTAGATTTCTAAAAATTTTATAACTCGTTAAAAAATCAAAAACATGGCCTTATGATTGTTAAAACCTCTAACCCACACAATGAATCCTTTATAGGGGCCTTATCCTCTTTCAACAAGGAACTTTTTCACAGTAGGGCTATTGGCTGGTTGGTGAACAACGACAGTAGTTTTCAAAAAAAATTACTGGCGAAGATTCTTGGCTTGACTTCTAAAGACTCATTAGTTGAGGTAAGGGCATTTACAGAAATTGCTCAGATCGATATTTTGATTTTATACAAACTCAGTGGATCGGACCAATACAAGTTCATTCATATTGAAAACAAAATCAAAGCGTCAGAATCAGTCGTAATGGACAACAAGTTCATTCAAAGTCGAGGCTTTACTAAAGTATCTCAAACCGAACATTATTATTTGAGATTGACTGATGAAGATTTTAAAGCCAAATTATCCAAAGCTATTATTTCAACTAAAAACTTGCAGTTCATAAAGGGAACAAAGCTCGATTTAGGTATTGATCATTGGAACTTTGTAATGTTGAAACCAACCAATCATTTTGAAATTGCCAACAATGCAATCCGCAATATTTGGAATCTAGAGGATTATCAAAATCCATGGAAAAGAATGTCATATGAAGAGCTTGTTCTAGACAACTGGACTTTAGATGACGAGAACTGCCCTGCTTCTGTACAGGAGTATATCGATTTGTTAAAGGGCGAATTTATGCCTTCCGTGCCTCATAAATTTAATCCCGATAATTTGAGTCTCGTTAACGTTGAGCTTGCCGTTCAAACCAAATTGAATACAGCCGATGTCAGTATTCTTGAGGAAATGTTTATGAAACTGGCCTATGAATTGGGACAGCTTAAGCCTGTTTTAATCCCTGCAATTCAGAATGAGCCCATGAGGGTGGAAAGTAAATTTTTAACCGATACAGGCAATAATGGCGGTTTTTTAGTTGAAGTATGTTATATCGTTTCAGAATTTCCATTTCCTATAAAATCCCGTTGCACTTTAAAAGAAGCGAGAATTGGATTTCAGTATGAACACAATCCGAAAGCCTCAAAAATGAAGTTTTTCTTTGCCGCTCAAGACTACGACAATGTTAAGGGTTTGGCTCAAATCTATAATGCCAGTATAAAGGCCTTTCTGGACGCGGATAAAGATCTATTGATCCCCAATTTTTCGAACACCATCAATGAATTGAAGTTAGGTGAGTCAAAATTTAACGGATGCAGAACAAAGTCGTTTTGTAATCGCTCTGTGGATATGAAGACAATCGGGTTCTCTTCATATAATGAACTAAATGATATTTTCCAGAACGCCATGGGCAGTCTGAATATTGATTTAACTACCCTGCAACCTCGGACATGGCAAGCGTTGAAAGACAAAATATATTTTTCTAAATAGAAAAATTAAAAGTCTTTTCATTATATTGTATCAAAAATGTATCAATAATTAGCAATTCATAAGTTTACATTTAGCAAAAAATTAAATTGCATTAACAAATTAGATTATGTCTAGAGATTATTCAAAATACAATGTAGAAGGTTTGGCCAGTCATCTTAACAAGAGAGATTTAGTTTTAACGGTGGTGAAAGATTGGGCTAATAAAAACAACCCCAGTTTAGAAGATTTGCAGAGAACATTTCCAAAGGAAATTCAAGGTAGTCATGGAATAATTGAATTGGCGCATGAGGCGAAAGATTCTAAACGCTTTAATCTGAAAGAGGTCATTGAAACCAGTGATGGTATTGAAGTTGTAGTGTCAAATCAATGGGGTGACAACATTGTTGATTTTTTGAAATGTGCCAGGAGTTTAGGCTACAATATTTCATTAGTATCTGATAAAGAAAGCCTCGCAATTGAAAATGTCACCAATGAAACCAAAAATCGCGTAAATATCAACATTAGTGGCAGAGTCTTTAATTACATGTTTGGTATTTTAAACAATGACTATTTCGAAGAATGCGAAACGGCCATGGGTTTTGTTTCAGAAGACATCGAAACTACCCAAGATCTCTTAAAGTTGTTTTATGACACTGTCTTGGAGGGTGCGAGCGACGGTTTAGAGGCATTTAAAGATCAAATGGACATGGAACTTCTTGAAAAAAACTGTCCCTTATTGTCTAGTTTTATAGAATTGGCGCAGAGCGGGGAAATTGGACATTTGCAGTTTTACGAAACCTTTTTTGATATGGCGTGGAAAGATGAGGTCAACTTTTTCGAAGCAGATGCCCTCATAACTATTTCGGTAGATGGAAAGGAAATAGTAGCGCAACAAACATTGGGAACTTTTATTGGTGAAACCGAGTTTGTAGATAGCGATGATCATCCTGAGGCCGCTGCTCAAGTCAAAGCTTTTTGGGACAAACATTTTGATAAACTCAATTTTGGCGAGGGAATGGGAGTGGATGAATTTACTGCTTACAGGGCCGACAATGGGGTGATTCAATTGAATGAATG
>JALRKI010000001.1 GCA_023254815.1 Flavobacteriaceae bacterium | reverse complement strand
GAGATCCAAAATCTTTTGGAAAGCAAGTTGGAGGAGATATTATTGAAAACAAAAAAACGTTTCTTTACCTTAAAGCCATAGAGCTTCTCAATGCTTCAGAGTCGATGACCTTGAAAAAATTGTTCACTGAAAATCATGAATCTCCAAAGGCTAAAGTAGAGTTGGCCAAATCATTATTTCTCCAAAGCAAGGCCGATGAGGTCTTGAAATCGAGAATTGTTGAACACACTCAAAAGGCTTTAAAGGCTCTGGAAGACACTTCTTTGAATGAGGATAACAAGGAGCAGTTTCGGCAATTTGCCGTTTGGTTGATGAGGAGAGCCAGCTAGGTTGGAGTTTGGTAGAAGTAGGGATTTTAGAGTTCAAAAATCCAGGTTCAATTATTTCACAGAAAAGCAATGAAATTGCCCGAATTGATTGACAAAAGTTTTACTTTTGTGGGACAAATGAGCTACATGCGATAGTATTACTAATGGACAAATACTCTTTTTTAAACGCGGCACATACTGCCTATTTTGCAGAGCTCTACGACCAATACCTCACCAACCCTGATACTGTAGAACCCAGTTGGAGAGCCTTTTTCCAAGGGTATGATTTTGGTACCGAACAATACGGACTGGAAAACCAACTCAGCGATGGAGTGTCGATGCAAATTCCAGAAAAGGTTCAAAGGGAGTTTCAAGTGGTCAAACTCATCAATGCATACCGAACTAGAGGTCATTTGTTTACCAAAACCAATCCGGTTCGCCAACGCAGAACTTACACCCCTGATCTTTCTATTGGTCAGTTTGGATTGAGTGACGAGGACATGTCTCTTGATTTTGATGCCGGGTCAATCTTGGGCATTGGTAAGACCAGCTTGACCAATATTATAAATCATTTAGAATCCATTTATTGCGATGCCATTGGTGTCGAATATATGTACATCAGAAATCCTGAGGAGGTAGAATGGATTCAGAAAAGACTGAATGTCAACGACAATCATCCTAAATTTTCGATATCTACAAAAAAAAATATCTTAAGAAAATTGTCTCAGGCAGTTTCTTTTGAGCAGTTTTTACATACCAAATATGTAGGTCAAAAGCGATTTTCATTAGAGGGAGGGGAGTCCTTGATTCCAGCACTTGACGCCTTGATTGAAAGTGCTGCGAACTATGGCATTAAGGAATTTGTTATGGGAATGGCTCACCGAGGAAGATTGAACGTATTGACTAATATTTTTGGCAAATCACCTCGAGATATTTTTAGCGAATTTGATGGTAAGGACTATGAACAGGAGGTGTTTGATGGAGACGTCAAGTATCACTTGGGCTGGACCAGTTACAGAGAGACCGACAGCGGAAAGAAAATACATTTGAATATTGCGCCCAACCCTTCTCATTTGGAAACTGTTGGACCTGTAGTTGAAGGAATTACAAGGGCTAAAATTGATCATAATAGGACGGAAGGCCAACATACTGTTTTGCCCATCTTGGTGCACGGTGATGCCGCCATTGCTGGGCAAGGTGTTGTGTATGAAGTGGTTCAAATGGCTCATCTGGATGGCTACAAAACAGGTGGAACCATCCACATTGTGGTCAATAATCAAATTGGATTTACTACCAATTATAAGGACGGACGTTCAAGCACCTATTGCACAGATGTGGGAAAAGTAACGTTGTCGCCCGTACTTCATGTCAATGCGGACGACGTAGAGGCTGTTGTACACGCCATGACGTTTGCTTTAGACTACAGAATGACTTTTAACAGGGATGTTTTTATTGATTTGCTTGGATACAGAAAGTACGGTCACAATGAAGGGGATGAACCTAAATTTACTCAGCCTATCTTGTACAAGGCTATTGCAAATCACCAGAATCCGTTAGAGATATATTCTCAAAAACTGCTCGCGGAAGGATCAATTCAAAGGGCTGAAATTGACAAAATGGAGCAGGATTATAAAGACTTTTTGGAAGAGGCGTTAGAAGATTCAAGAAAAATTGAAAAGACCATTATCACTCCTTTCATGGAAGAAGAATGGTCTGGATTAACACGAGTAACCGAAGAGGAAATGTTAAAAACTGTCGATACTTCTTTTCCTGAATCAAGACTAAAGGAGTTGACATCAGTTTTGTCTAATCTTCCCAAAGACAAGAAATTCATAAAAAAAATTCAGCGACTTGTAGAATCGCGACAAGACATGTTTGACAACAATCAATTGGATTGGTCAATGGGAGAACATTTGGCTTATGCTAGTTTGTTAGACGAAGGATTTCAAGTCAGAATTTCAGGTCAGGATGTAGAAAGAGGGACATTTTCTCATCGACATGCGGTTGTTAAGGTTGAAGACAGTGAAGAGGAAGTCATATTGTTGGAAAAAATTGGCAAAGAAAAGGGCGCCTTCCAAATTTACAATTCGCTGCTTTCAGAGTATGGTGTGGTTGGATTTGACTATGGCTATGCCATGGCTAGTCCAAACACTTTGACCATTTGGGAAGCTCAGTTTGGCGATTTTGTCAATGGTGCTCAAATCATGTTTGATCAGTATGTTTCGTCAGCTGAAGACAAATGGAAATTGCAAAATGGCTTGGTCGTTTTGTTGCCTCACGGCTATGAAGGACAGGGCGCCGAGCACTCTTCGGCCCGAATGGAACGCTTTTTACAATTGTGTGCCAAAGACAATATGTTTGTCGCCGATTGTACCACGCCAGCCAATTTATTTCATTTGCTGCGACGTCAAATGAAATCCAATTATCGCAAACCTTTGATTGTGTTTACTCCAAAGAGCTTGCTAAGGCATCCCTTGGTGGTATCGTCTGTCAATGAATTTGCTAATGGTCAATTTCAGGAACTAATTGATGACTCTTTTGTAGATTCTGGCCGAGTAAAAACAGTTGTGTTTGTGACCGGGAAATTCTATTACGATTTGTTAGCAGAGCGAAGTAAACGAGAGCGCATGGATGTTGCGTTGGTCAGATTGGAACAATTGTTTCCCTTACCTAAAGACCAATTGATGACTGTTTTAGAAAAATACGCTCATGTCAAAGATTTTGTTTGGGCTCAGGAAGAGCCTAGAAATATGGGAGCTTTTGGCTATTTGTTGATGAATTTTGACCCTGTCAGATCCTTCAGAATCGCTTCTCGAAGACCATATGGTGCACCGGCAGCTGGAAGCAGTGTTAGATATCAACGCCGGCACAGAGAAGTCATAGATTTCGTTTTCGATGCGTCAAAGGATAATCAAAGAAACTTATAATTTTGAAAATATAATATCAATTTCATGATAGTAGAAATGAAAGTGCCTTCACCGGGCGAATCGATAACAGAAGTAGAAATTGCAACTTGGTTGGTAGCCAATGGAGATTATGTGGAAAAGGATCAAGCCATTGCTGAAGTAGACTCGGATAAGGCGACACTTGAACTTCCTGCTGAGGTTAGTGGAACCATCACTCTCAAAGCGGAGGAAGGAGAAGCTGTGGCTGTTGGTCAAGTGGTTTGTTTGATTGATACAAGTGCCGCAAAGCCTGAGGGGATGTCCAATTCAACTGTGGCGGTTAACAATAAAACTGCTACATCAGTTGTAATTCCAGATGCCCCTGCATCAACCACCTATGCCACTGGAGCAGCAAGTCCTGCAGCTAAAAAAATCCTCTCGGAAAAAGGTATAGACTCAGCGAGCGTCGAGGGTACAGGTCGTGACGGTCGAATTACAAAGGAGGATGCATTGAATGCAGTTCCTTCAATGGGCTCAAATTCAGTGGGAGCAGATAGAGATTCGACCAGAACAAAATTGTCCATGCTGCGAAGAAAGGTAGCCGAACGGTTAGTACAGGCTAAGAATGAGACGGCAATGCTGACAACGTTTAACGAAGTCGATATGTCCGCTATTTTTGATATTCGTAAGAAATACAAGGATGAATTCAGTAAAAAGCACGACGTAGGACTAGGATTTATGAGCTTTTTTACCTTGGCAACCGTTAGAGCATTGAAGATGTTCCCTGCGGTTAATTCAATGATCGACGGCCAAGAAATGATAACCTACAACTTTCAAGATATTAGCATCGCAGTTTCGGGTCCAAAAGGATTAATGGTCCCCGTAATTAGACATGCCGAGAAATTGACCTTTAAAGGTGTTGAAGAAGAGGTGAAGCGATTGGCGATTAGAGCCAGAGAAGGACAAATTACAGTTGATGAAATGACTGGAGGAACATTTACCATTTCTAACGGAGGGGTATTTGGCAGTATGCTTTCGACTCCAATTATTAATCCACCTCAGAGTGGTATTCTTGGAATGCATAACATTGTTGAGCGTCCAGTTGCCATCAATGGAAAAGTTGAAGTTCGACCTATCATGTACCTAGCGTTGTCATACGATCACCGCATTATTGATGGACGCGAAAGCGTTGGATTCCTGGTGGCCGTTAAAGAAGCTATAGAAAATCCAGAAGAATTTTTAATGGATAACAACATTAAAAAGGCACTAGAGCTATAGTGGCATTCAATCCATTGGATTAAACCAAACATCATGATCACAGATACGCATACACATTTGTACGTCGAAGAGTTTGATCAAGATAGGGATGCGGTAATATCCAGAGGCTTTGAGCTAGGTATTTACAGACATTTCTTGCCCTCTATTGACTCGACCTACACGGCAGCCATGCTTGCCTTGGAGGAAAAATATCCCGAAAATATTCGTTTAATGATGGGACTTCACCCCACTCATGTCAAGCCAGAAACTGTTGATTTGGAATTGGCGCATGTCAGAAACATGTTGGCCAAAAAATCTTTTGTTGCTATTGGTGAAATAGGAATTGATTTGTATTGGGACAAAGCAACTCTTGACCTCCAACGGCGTGCGTTTATTGAACAAATTAAATTAGCCCAATCCTATGATCTCCCCATTGTAATTCATTGCAGAGAAGCCTTCGATGAAATATTTAAACTTCTGGAGCAAGAAAACAATCCAAAAATGAGAGGCATTTTTCATTGTTTTACTGGTAACTTGGAGCAGGCGAAGAGAGCCATTTCCTTTAATATGAAGCTTGGAATAGGTGGGGTGGTTACATTTAAAAATGGAGGCATTGACCAATTCTTGCATGAAATTCCTTTAAAGCATATTGTCCTAGAAACAGATTCACCCTATTTGGCGCCAGTTCCTTATCGAGGAAAACGCAACGAGAGTGCCTTTATTTCCGAAGTAATTGATAAATTGGTCTCGATTTATAATCAGCCGAGAAAAAAAATTATCGAAGTGACATCTGAAAACGCATCCTTTATTTTTAACTGCTGGTGATAAACGTGCCAAAAATATTGCTAATTTATACTGGCGGGACCATTGGCATGCGCCGCGATTACCCTAGTGGTAGCTTAAAACCTTTCGACTTCCAAAAGGTGTTGGACGAAATCCCTGAATTGAGACTTCTCCAATGCGATATTGAGCATTGTGCCATTGCCCGACCCATTGATTCTTCCGACATGCACCCTCAAGTTTGGATTGAAATTGTTGAGATCATTGATCAAAAATATCATTCTTACGATGGATTTGTGATTTTGCACGGTAGCGATACTATGAGTTACACCGCTTCGGCCCTTAGTTTTTTGCTACAACATCTCGATAAAGCCGTTATCCTAACCGGATCCCAATTGCCCATTGGCGATTTGAGAACCGATGCAAAAGAAAATTTGATTACAGCAATTCAAATAGCATCACTTACCACCAACGGTAAACCTAGTATAAGAGAAGTTTGCCTCTATTTTGAATACAAGCTTTACCGTGGCAACCGCACTACTAAAATTAGTGCAGAACAATTTGAAGCATTCGACTCGCCAAACTACCCTCCTCTGATTACTTCGGGGGTTCATTTGGAAGTTCAAACAGATATTTTACTCAAAAATATGGGGCAATTGCCCTTCAAAAGTTATAAATCTATGGAATGCTCTGTTGGCATTCTGAAATTATTTCCAGGTATTACAAAAGATTTTGTTGAGGCCGTTTTATTAAAATCTGACCTAAAAGGAGTAGTGCTGGAGTCATTTGGTTCTGGAAATACTACAACCTCCAATTGGTTTATTGATTTGCTCGAGGACATGGTAAACAAAGGATTTCCTATAGTCAATGTTACTCAATGTTCTGGTGGCGAAGTTTCTATGGGAGTGTACGGAACCAGCGTTGAACTCAAAAGGATTGGAATAATATCAGGCAAAGACATTACTACTGAAGCGGCAATTACCAAATTGATGTTTTTATTGGCCAATGATCCAGGTGACTATCAGCATCTCAAATTGAAGTTTGAAGAATCGATAGCTGGAGAAATCAGCTAAAATAGCACACTTATTTTTTGAGTAATCAGCGTTTTTTTTGTTTCTTGGCACCGCTTTTGAAGTAAAATTTAGAGAGGTGGCCGAGTGGTCGAAGGCGCACGCCTGGAAAGTGTGTATACGCCAAAAGCGTATCGAGGGTTCGAATCCCTTCCTCTCTGCAAATTTATTTTAGTACACACTTTAATTTTTATATATTTAACGTCTAATTTTAAACTAATTAAATTCACCACCATGAAAAATTTATTTTCACTTATTCTTTTGGTTTCTTTGATGATTGCAGGCACTTCTGCTTCTTTTGCTTTTTCTTCGACACACAATCTAGCCACGGAACTTCAAGATGACGTTGTTGCAGCTGACACTGTAGCTGCTGACGATACTGCCAGCGTTGGATTTCATCAAGAGCTTAAAAAGCGATTCATCGAAGGAGGCCCAGGATTTATGGGAGTCGTTTTGTTGTGTTTGATCCTTGGATTGGCCATCGCAATTGAGCGTATTATTTATTTAAATCTTTCTACTACTAACTCAAAAAAATTAACTCAAGAAGTAGAAGACGCTTTGGCTTCTGGTGGAGTTAATGCTGCAAAAGAAGTTTGCAGAAACACTAAAGGTCCTGTTGCTTCAATTTTTTATCAGGGTCTTGATCGCGCCGATGAAAGTTTAGAAGCGGCTGAGAAAGCTGTTGTGGCTTACGGTGGTGTTCAAATGGGACAACTTGAGAAAAACGTTTCTTGGATTTCTCTTTTTATCGCTTTGGCTCCTATGCTTGGTTTCATGGGAACAGTAATTGGAATGATTCAAGCCTTCGATAAAATCGAAGCGGCAGGTGATATGCAGCCTTCTTTAGTAGCCGGAGGTATCAAGGTAGCGCTTTTAACAACTGTTTTTGGTTTGGTTGTTGCTATTATATTGCAAGTATTTTACAATTATATCATTGCAAAAATTGACAGTATCGTAAACGATATGGAAGACGCTTCAATTTCATTAATGGATTTGTTGGTCAAAAACAAAAAATAATCAACCACCTAAAATACTAATATCATGAATTTTCAAAAAGTATTTAAAATTGTCATTGGACTGATAGGTGTAGTTGCTATCTATTTCTTAGCTCGCATTATTGCTGTAGGGGATGATGCCATTGAGGCGTCCGAAGATCTTCAAAGTAGTTTTGTGACTCCTTTCATGTATGTGGCTTATCTGATTTTGGGCGTTGTTCTTGCATTCGTATTATTTTTCACTTTGAAAAATGTACTTTCAAACAAGGACAATCTCAAGAAATTTGCCATTAATACTGGAGTATTTGCCTTGTTGATTTTGTTCACCTATTTCGTTTTGTCCGACGGCGTAGAAACCGAAATGCGTGACGGAGAAATTCTTTCCGCAAGTGGGTCTAAATGGATAGACACAGGTTTGCATTTGTTTTACATTTTAACTGTTGTAGCTATGGGCGCCATGGCGTATTCTAGCATCAAAAAATCGATTAATTAGTTATGGCAAAACGATCAGCACCTGAGGTAAACGCCGGCTCCATGGCAGATATTGCCTTCTTGCTCTTAATCTTTTTCTTGGTCACAACGACCATCGAAACAGATAGTGGGATTAGCCGAAAGTTGCCACCTATTGAAGACTCTCCAGAGGATGTAAAAATCAAACAAAAGAACATTTTTACAGTTTTACTAAATGGTAGAGACCAGCTATTGGTAGAAGATGAACTCATGGAATTGAAAGACTTGAGACCAGCGGCAGTTAAATTTTTAGATAATGGAGGAGATGGTACTTGCGATTATTGCAATGGCACTAAAGACCCTTCTTCATCTGACAATCCGGACAAGGCCATTATTTCATTGAAAAACGATAGAGAAACCACCTATGGTGTCTACATTTCGGTACAAAATGAATTGGTTGCAGCTTACAATGAGCTCCGAAACCGTCGTGCGCTGGAACTGGGCCCTGCCAAAGGATTGGGAAACATGAATTTCGTAGAAATGGAAAGTAACTACAACAATGTGAATTGGGGTGGTAACAAAACTAAATTGAAAGAAGTTATTGAGCAGATAAAAATAGAATACCCTCAAAAACTGTCTGAAGTACAATAAAACTTAATAAGATGCCAAAATTTAAAAAGAAAACAGGAGGAGAGCTCCCAGCCATTTCAACCGCTTCTTTACCGGACATTGTATTTATGCTGTTGTTCTTCTTTATGGTTGCGACGGTCATGCGTGAAAATACTTTAAAAATCGAGAATAGTTTGCCAAGCGCAGACCAAGTTGAAAAACTCGGTAAAAAGGATTTAATCATGTATATCTACGCGGGTAAACCTAGTAGAAATTATGCTCAACAGTATGGTAAAGAGGCTCGAATTCAATTGAATGACAAATTTGCTGAGGTAAGTGACATTGCCGCTTTTGTGGCAGCAGAACGCGCTTCCAAACGTGAAGAATTGGTTCCTTTTCTGATTACTGCATTGAAAGTAGACAAGAAAGCTGGTATGGGCATTGTTAGTGACATCAAGCAAGAATTGAGAAAGGTAAACGCCTTAAAAATCAACTACACAACCCGCCAAGGGGATGTGACTAATAATTTTTAGTACTAAATTATAATCAACAAAAGGCACGCCATTTTGGGGTGCTTTTTTTTTTCAAACATTTTCAATGAAAAAATCCTTAGTCAAACCCTTCATCTTTTTGTCGATACTTTGTGAGACTTGGCTATCTCTTGGCTACAGCCAATCGGTATCCAGAGAGGTTGACAGTCTTTTTCGAGAGGATCAATTCTTTGTGGGATTTCAGTATAATTTATTGAACAATGAGCCATCGGGAGTTGCTCAATATGGCTTGTCAGGAGGGATTCAATTGGGGGTGATAAGAGATATGCCAATTTCAAAAAATAGACGGTGGTCGATAGGTATTGGTTTGGGCTACGAATTAGACTATTTGAATCACAACATACAAATCTCTAAAGACTCCAATAATCAATTGAATTACAGCGTATTGTCACTCAACGATTTTGACAGCAACAAATTGGTCACTCACGCCTTATCTGTTCCTTTTGAATTTCGCTGGCGAAATGCTACACCATCCGAAGATAAGTTTTTTAGAATTTACCCGGGCTTCCGACTGAGCAAGATTTTATCTAATAGAGCATCATTTAAGTTTAACAGTGAGGAACTAAAATATACTTCTCAAATTGGGTTGGAGACTTGGCAGTATGGCCCAACCCTAAGTTTGGGGTACGCACAGTTCAATTTGAGCATCTACTATGGGCTCAACAAAATGTTCACAAAAGAAGCCATGAGTAATGGAGCTCCTGCCGACATGAGTAAACTTAAATTGGGTCTTATTCTCTACATCCTTTAAGCTACACACCAGAAGTAAACAGCATGTACACTAAGAGCCAAAACCCCACCTACAAGTAATTCTATAGGTCGGTGAGCCTTGAGAACCAATCTGGCTACGCAAATCAAACTTATCCATACAACCGCAACGAATAGACCTAAAGTGGTTGACAAACTAAGGGGAAGCAAGGCCAAAAATAAAACCAATGACATATTGTTAAATAAATGAATACTTGTTTTAAATGGTATCCACAGCATGGCGAAGGCGGACAAATTCTGGATGGCCAATAGAACAAACCAATCCCTAAGTTCCAGGTAGGGATATTGGTCGATAACAACCGCTGATATGGAAAGTAGGAAGGTGTTTATCAATAGTGGAATCTGCCGTTCTTTGATTTGAGGTAAGCTTGAAGTGGACACTTTACCTTTTCTTTTGAGTAAATAATAAAAAACCAATGGAACTAGAAAGGTAATCCCAGCTACAAAAGTCAACAATTTGAGAGGAGACTCAATCTTTTCAAACGAATAGTGACAATACGACAAGGTACCATAAAGGGGAATTATGATAGGATGAAACAACCTCGATACGACATGAAAGGTCAGTTTCAAACTATAATTGTTTTCGCAATCTGGCGACAGGAATCTCCAACTGTTCTCGATACTTTGCGACGGTACGTCTTGCAATGGGGTAGCCTTCATTTTTTAATTCAATTGCCAATTGTTCATCTGTAATTGGCTTTTTTTTGTCCTCTTGTTCAACCAAGGTCTTGAGAATGCTCTTGATTTCGCGAGTTGAAACCTCTTCACCTTGATCGTTAGTCATGGATTCACTAAAGAAGCTTTTCAGAATCTTAGTGCCATAGGGCGTGTCGACATATTTTCCATTGGCCACTCTTGACACGGTAGACACATCCATGCCAATTTCATCTGCAATATCCTTGAGAATCATTGGTTTCAAATCTCTATCATCTCCAGACAAGAAGTATTCTTTTTGATGAGTCATAATTGCGCTCATGGTTAGCATAAGAGTTTGCTGACGTTGCTGAACGGCGTCGATGAACCACTTAGCGGCATCGAGTTTTTGCTTGATAAACATGACGGCATCCTGTTGTGCCTTCGATTTGTCAACCGACGCTTTATATCCTTTAAGCATTTCATTATAGGCATGAGAGATGTGAAGCTCAGGGGCATTGCGGCCGTTGAGTTTTAGGTCCAATTCTCCATCCACTATTTTTAAAGTAAAATCGGGGACAATTTGCTCAATATTTTTGTTTTGTCCAGCAAAAGAACTCCCTGGTTTAGGGTTGAGGCGTTCGATTTCTGAAATTGCAGATTTGAGTTGCTCTGGGGTCAGTTCCAATTTTGACATCAATTTGTCATAATGCTTTTTTGAAAACAGGTCAAAATGATTGTCTATGATCAAAAGTGCGGTATCCTGATCCTTGCTTCTGGTCTTTCTTTGTAGTTGAATACTCAAGCATTCTTGCAAGTCTCTTGCTCCGACTCCACTTGGGTCAAGTTGTTGAATGCGCTTGAGAACCTGTTCAACTACGTCCAACTCCACCATGATGTTCTGCGTAAAAGCAAGGTCATCAACTATTTGACTGAGATCGCGTCTTATGTATCCGCTGTCATCAATACTGCCTACTAAAAACTCCGCAATATCGAGCTCAATGGACTCAAACCTAAATCCATACAATTGATTGATTAAATGTTGAGAAAGTGAAGTTTCAGCGACGATAGGGATAGTTTTTTGTTGATCATCTTCACTGTAATTGTTGGACTTGGTGCGATACTCAGGGATGTCATCGTCGCTCAAATATTCATCCACGTTAATATCATCGGCATTGATGTGATCGTTGTCGTCATAGTCAGGCGAATCGTCATAATTGTCTTGTTCCTCGAAAGTATCATTTTCCTTACCAATTTCAAGGGCAGGATTCTCCTCTAATTCTTGCTTGATGCGTTGCTCAAAGTCAAGCGTCGGCAATTTGATCATCTTCATCAGCTGGATTTGCTGAGGAGACAATTTTTGCATTTGCTTGAGATGTAGATATTGTTTGAGCATGAAATTGGGTTGGGTATAAAGTTAGTAAATGAAACCGTTATCCATAACAATGAATACTGTAGAAGGGTCTAAAAATCGGCATTTCCTGGGGTTCTAGGAAACGGGATGACATCTCTAATATTGCTCATGCCTGTGACGAACATTACCAACCTTTCGAATCCTAGACCAAAACCTGAATGAACGGCAGTGCCAAATCTCCTAAGGTCTAAATACCAGTCTAAGTCTTGGTGAGGAATTCCCATTGCGGTGATTTTAGATTCCAGAACATCGAGACGCTCTTCTCTTTGGGAACCTCCAACCATTTCGCCAATGCCGGGAAAAAGAATGTCCATGGCTCTTACTGTTTTTTGATCATCGTTCAGGCGCATGTAAAACGCCTTAATTTTGGCTGGATAATCGAACAGAATTACCGGAGTTTCAAAATGTTTTTCGACCAAGTAACGCTCGTGTTCGCTTTGCAAATCGGCACCCCATTCGTCAATAGGATATTTGAATATCTTTTTCTTGTTAGGCTTTGAATTTTTCAATATGTCAATAGCTTCGGTATAACTCAATCGGGTAAAGTTATTCTCAACAACAAATTTTAATTTATCGGTCAAGGTCATGCCATTTCGATCGCGTTCGGGTTTTGACTTATCTTCTTGAATCAGTCGATCTTCCAAAAAGGCTAGGTCTTCTGAGTGATTCTCAAGCATATCTTTGATAACAAATTTTAAAAAGTCTTCGGCCAAATCCATGTTTCCTGCCAAATCCATAAAGGCAACCTCAGGTTCAATCATCCAAAATTCTGCAAGGTGTCTGGCGGTATTAGAATTTTCGGCCCTAAAAGTCGGTCCAAAAGTGTAAACCTTCCCCAATGCCATAGCATAGGTTTCGGCCTCCAATTGTCCTGAAACGGTGAGATGAGTTTCTTTGCCAAAAAAATCTTTTGAAAAATCTACTTTTCCATGCTCGTCACGAGGTGGGGAATTGGGATCGAGTTGACTGACTCTGAACAATTCTCCGGCTCCTTCAGCATCGCTTCCCGTTATGATAGGCGAGTGTAAATTGAAAAATCCATTTTCATTGAAATAACGATGTACCGAAAACGCTAAGGCGGATCGCAGTCTCATTACGGCACCAAATGTATTGGTGCGCACCCGCAAATGAGCGTTTTCCCTTAGGAATTCAAACGAGTGCTTCTTGGGTTGGATGGGGTACAAATCGGCATCCGAATCTCCAAGTATTTCCAATTGATTGACTTGGACTTCAACGCTTTGTCCCGCACCTTGACTTTCAACTAGAGTTCCTATTACGGAAATTGCAGCTCCTGTCGTAACACGCTTTAGTAAACTAGACTCTGTATTTTCGAAATCAAGCACGCACTGTAAATTTCTCAGAGTAGAACCGTCATTGAGGGCAATAAAGCGATTGCCTCTGAAAGTTCTTACCCACCCCTTAACCAGAATTTCGGAAGGAGTTGGGCACTTGTCTAGAATGGTAGCAATAGCGTGATGCTTCATGGTTGGCTGTTTTTCTGTGTAAAGATAGCAGATTGAAATAAATTAACTGTCTGCCCCATCGTCTTCGTCTGGAATAATTTTTATTGTTGGTTCTCGTAAAACAGTTTTGTTGGCGATTAATTTTTCAAGTGTTAGAAGCATGCTTGGTAACAATAATAAATTGGAAAGCATGGCCACGAGAAGGGTTCCTGAAATTAAAGCACCAAGTGCCACAGTGCCACCAAAATCGGAGGTGAGAAAAACGGAAAACCCAAAAAACAAAACCACGGAAGTATATAGCATGCTGATGCCTGTTTCTTGTAACGCAGCAAACACCGATCGTTTGATTCGCCACCTATGACTCTTTAGTTCTTGTCGGTATTTGGCCAAGAAATGAATGGTGTCATCGACTGAAATACCAAAGGCAATACTAAACACCAATACTGTGGACGGTTTTATAGGCACACCCAAATAGCCCATAAGGCCCGCCGTGATGATGAGTGGAATGACGTTCGGAATTAAAGAAATCAAAATCATTCTAAGTGATCTGAACATGTAAGCGATGAAAAGTGCAATCAGCACAATGGCCAGGGACAGAGAAATCAATAGATTTTGAACCAAATATTTTGTTCCTTTCTCAAACATATAGGCCTTTCCAGTAATGGTGACGTTATAACGTTCACTTGGAAAAATATTTTCTATTTGATTGCGAAGACCTACCTCAATGCCTTCCAGTTGATCTATGCCTTCATCTTTGATAAAAACTGTAATCCTGGCCATTCGGCCATCGGGACTGACAAAGCTTTTCAAAAGATCCATTTGATTACTTCCTTTTTTGAGGTAACTCATAATAAAATTGCTCTCTTGGGCTGTTGGAAGGTCGTAATATTTTGGGTCACCATTGTAGAAAGCTTGCTTTGCATACT
>JALRKI010000132.1 GCA_023254815.1 Flavobacteriaceae bacterium | reverse complement strand
GAAAACGCCAATAAACCAGAGGCCGCACCAGCGGCAAACAGTGCGATAACAGCAAAATAATCGACCCCGAGGGACTCTAATTTTTTAGCGACTTCCGAGGCGGCACTTCCGTAGGCAAATGCTTTGATTACTGCCAGAAATTTGGTGCTTTCGGACAGTTTTTGTTTTAAGTGAAAAAAATTGGATTCGAGCGCGTTGAGGTCAATCTCAAGGAAAGTTGGGAATCTCTTATTCATTGGCTGGAGCATCGGGTTCTAAAATATTGGAAACAACTTTGCTGTCTTTCTGCTTTTTGTCTAGGTTCATGGCCTTGTAAAAAGCAGCCCGACACAGGGGCTCATATTCGTCCACTTCTCCAAGAAGAACAATGTCGTCATTAGAAGACTTTCTGAAACTGTATTGGGCCAAATTACCTGTGCGTGTGCAGATAGCGTGTACTTTGGTCACATATTCGGCTGTCGCCATCAATTGGGGCATAGGGCCAAATGGGTTGCCTTTAAAATCCATATCCAAACCAGCAACAATGACGCGAACGCCTTTGTTGGCCAAATCGTTGCACACTCTGACAATTTCATCATCAAAAAATTGTGCTTCATCGATGCCTACCACTTCACAACCATCGGCCAAAATAGGAATATTGGCTGCAGCGGGGACAGGCGTCGACATGATTTCGTTGGCATCGTGAGAAACGACCTTGTCTTGATTGTATCTCACGTCTAGTGAAGGCTTAAATATTTCGACTCTTTGTTTTGCAAATTGAGCGCGCTTTAATCTTCGAATTAATTCTTCGGTTTTTCCTGAGAACATTGAGCCGCAGATGACTTCTATCCAACCAAACTTATTTTCTTGACTTCCTGTACTTTCTAAAAACATATGACTAATATCCAAGGGTCTATTGTTAGTCCCTTGGTAAATTTACGAAAATGGCTATTGGATTAACATCAATGACCAATGAATTCTCAAAAAGTCAGAGAAAAAATTGTTTTTAATTAGTTTTATATATTTACCCGATAATCGCATAAAAATTGCCAATTATACATAATTTCTACCCAGTTATAGCTTTTTGATGTACAGATATAGGTTGTCAAGTTTTAGATTTTGCCGATTGATGTTATTTGCAATCGCTAAAATAGTGCCCCACACTACTCAGGACTTCCGCTTTGACAATCGCATGGCGATATGACCAGAGCTAATATGATTTTTTTTAATAAATTGTTTCCCTATCTGTCATTACTGTTTGTTTTGTCAGAGACCTCTGCTCAGGTGAAATTCCCAGCTTTATCTGTTGAAAACAATGGAAGAAGTGCCATTTTGAATAAGGTATTGTATTCCGATCCTTTGGGATTTTTATGGTATGGTACTTCTAACGGAGTAGTTTTTGAATCGGGAACCTATAGAACACTTTTTCAATATGATCATCCAAGTGGTATAGAGGTAAAGTATACCTATAGCCTTTTTCGTACCCCTAAAGATAAACTTTATGTTTGCACGGATATGGGGCTATGGCGCCTTGATATTAAAACCAAAGAAACCAAATGGGTAATTACAGATGAGTCCTTATTTGACACTATACACATGTATTCCTTCGTTGAGGGGAGCCAAGGAGACTTTTGGGCAGGAGATTTTGATGGAGGGATTTATCACGTCAATACAGATGAAAGTTATTCAAAAGTCTACACGGGAGACTTCGGGCGTGTGGAGTTGTCTTATTTTCATGAGGGACTGGGATTGATATTTAAGGCTTCTAACGCTTGGTATCAGTTAAACGGGAAGCAACTACAGCTCTTGTTTTCTTCAAATGCCCAAAATTCAATGATTACTAATAACGGTAATTTATTCCCAAAAAATCAATCAGGGACCTATACTTTTCTCGGAAAAAAGTATGGTTTCCATTACAACGAACAGTTGAATGTTCAATTTGTAGATCTCCCGTTTAGTGAAATTATACCATGTTTCGGCATGAGCCATTCGCAGATTTTTGATCAAGACATTTTGGTTGTTGAAAACAACAAATTGAAGCACTACGAAATTGCTGAAATCAAAAACAGAGAGTTGAAGATGGTTTTATCTAATTCTTTCAGTTATCCCAGTATCATATTGGATGCTGTGGTGCCCAGTCTAGGAAGAGCTTATGTTCAAACTCAAAATGGCATTTATTTTGAGCAATATGAGAAATTTCCTTTTGAACAAATGCTCAATAAGCCTCAAGACTTTGGAGAAGTCGATACCATTAGCTGCAGGGGTATGGTTGAAGACGGTCAGGGCAACATTTACATTTATACCTACTTCGGAATGTTCGTATTGCCTAAAGGGGCAAATGAGTTCAAAGTATTACCTCTGAACAAACCAAGCGATTTTGATTGGGACGCCTCAGGCATTTTCAGTATTGAATTGCTCGACGACAATACCCTGATTGCTTATGGCACAAAGAATTATTTCTATTTGATTGATCTCAAACAAAAAACACTTCAGCGCCAAACTATAAAATATAACGAAGTACAAAACAATCTAACCTATATGGATGTTGAAAGAATCAACGACTCCATTGTTTGGGGGTTGTCTTCGTTTGGAATCAAAGAAATTAATTACAAAACCTGGGAGTCCAAGGAATTAAATCACCCGTTGCAAGAATTTATTAATTTCCCAAATCAATCGGGTTTTCTCCTTAAACGCAACCGAGCAGGACAAAAGATCTGGATTGGCACATACAATCAAGGGCTTTATGAATGGGACAGAAAAACAGATCAAGTCACTCATTATTCTGAACATTTTCCCGAAAACACATTGGTAGGAGACGAGATACGTGCCCTCTATGAAGATCAAAAGGGTGATTTGTGGGTGGGTACCACTACAGGGTTGCAGCGCATTTCCTATTCGGGCGGGACTTCAACGGTCTATTCGGTCGAAAGTGGATTGTTTAACGCCAATATTACTGGAATTCTCGAAGCGGAAAATGCTATTTGGGTAGGAACTTACTTTGGATTGGCACAGGTAAATTTGAAAGCCGACCTCATTGAAAATTATTTTGAGTCTGATGGGTTAACTCACAATGAATTCAATGTGAAGTCGGCTTTCAAATCTATCGATAACAAAATGTATTTCGGAGGCATAAATGGCGTGATTCGATTTGACCCAAAGAACTTTATGGACTTTAGTCCCGCACCAGAACTTTTTTTGCTCGGTTATGAAAAGTTTGACCCTGATGAAGGGAAAAACATCTCTTTCAATACTTTTGATAAACAGGGTTTTCAAATTAATCTGTCCAGTGATCAGAATTACATCACCTTAATTTTTGCCTTAAACGATATTTTCAACTATCAGTACCAATTCATTTCAATATAGGATTCCAAGCTTGAACAACAATTGGAATGATATTGGAGAGCGAGGCAGGGTAGAACTTTTGGGCTTGAGTCCAGGCACATATGAACTTCAGGTAAGGGGATTCAATTCGCACGGCAAAGCCAGTAATACGCTATCCTATGATATCAAAGTCAGTCAATTACTTTTTAAGAGACCTTGGTTTGTCGTAATGAGCCTTTTTCTTATTGCGGCTTTATTCCTAAGATACCAATACAAAAGTCTGGTTTTGACCAATAACCGAGTACGTTTAGAAAACAAAATAATGCGACTTGAGTCGAGAGCATTAGCCGCTCAAATGAACCCCCATTTCATCTTTAACACCTTGAATCACATTCAAAGTGCGGTCTTGTTAAAGGGGGAAGAAGAGGCAAATAAGTTATTCGGTTCTTTTTCCGAGTTATTGAGAATTACTTTGGAAAACAACAAGAAGGACCATATTGTATTGGCTCAAGAAATCGATTATTTAAAGTCATACATTTATTTAGAGCAAGCCAGATTGGACGAGAAGATAGAAGTGAAATGGCAGATATCTCCGTCTTTGATTATAAATAAGATAAAAATTCCACCCATGTTGTTGCAACCGATAGTGGAAAACGCTATTCAACATGGGCTTATTCCCCAAAATGGACCAAAAGTACTTAGTATAGTAATGTCTGAATCCGATGATTTGCTGATCGTAGAAATACAAGACAATGGCGTGGGAAGAAAATACTCCAAAAGAAGCAATAAAAAGCACAAGTATAAAAGTTGGGCAACTACCATCATGAACGAAAGGATAAGTTTGTCCAACCTTTCATCAAAAGTCCCCATCGAATTGTCTATTACAGATTTGTATAATTTTGGAAAACCTGCAGGAACTAAAGTAACACTTATAATACCCATTTTGAAAAACCCCAAAACCTATGAAACAAATTAGATCAGTTGTTATTGACGACGAACAAAGCAACATTGACCTTCTGGTCCATTTTATCGGCAAGTACTGCCCTCAACTTTTGGTTGTTGGTACTGCTAAAACAATTGAAGCAGGCAAAGAATTGATTGAGAACGAAAAACCTCAATTGGTATTCTTAGACATTAAATTGAACAATGGAACTGGGTTTGACCTATTGGACCAGCTTCAAAAAGCTGATTTTACCATCATATTTGTAACAGCTTTCGATGAGTTTGCAATAAAAGCTTTCAAATATAAGACCATTGATTTTTTGCTCAAGCCCATTCAAATTGATGCCTTGATATTGGCTGTTGAGTCCGCACGTACTAAAATT
>JALRKI010000061.1 GCA_023254815.1 Flavobacteriaceae bacterium | reverse complement strand
TTCTCCTGGAGGAATCTTAAAAGGCATTGTATTCAATTCCCTTTCATTAAGGTTTTTTACAGAATCTCGATACTTGGCTGTCAATTTATTTAGAGAATCCTCTTTGGCCTGTTCTTTAGCGTAAATTGCGTCAAAGAAGGACTTGTCCCTCTCAAGTCTACCAATAACACTATCATAAATTCTTTGAATCACCTCGCTTTTGTAAGTATAATAAGCACTGCTTTCTATAAATTGTATGCTGTCAATACCATGCTTTTTATAAACAAAGTCCACAGGAGCGATGCCCCTATTTTCCAAAACTATTTTATTTATGTTTTTAGCAGAAGTTAATACCGACAAGTCATACAGCACGTCAATCATTTGTTCTTCGGACAACAATTTCTTAGGTTTCTTTGGTCCATCAACACTGCCCATTTCACATGCTGTGAGTGACAAGAATATCAGAGTTAAAAGAGAAAATCTAATTGCCATATCTATCTGTTGAAAGTTAGTCTTTGACCAGCTCGAATGTCATTTACCTGTCCGTTAGAATAAACCAATTGCCCATTAAGAATGGTATGCTTGACTTGAGAATGTAGCGTTAAGCCTTCTACTGGGGACCAGCCACATTTATACAACAGGTGTTCCTTCTTGACTTGAAAGGGATCGTTGGAACTAACCAATACCAAATCAGCAAAATAACCTACTCTTACAAAGCCTCTATCCTTTATATCAAAAAGTATGGCTGGATTGTGGCACATTTTCTGAACAACCTTTGGCAAGTCAATTTTTCCCATTTTTACACATTCTAGCATCAAGGGCAGAGCGTGCTGAACCATGGGGCCTCCAGAGGGTGCCTTTGTATAAATCTGGTTTTTTTCTTCCCATGTATGGGGTGCATGGTCGGTAGCAATCACATCAATGCGATCGTCAAGCAAAGCCTCCCAAAGAGCTTCTCGATCTTTAGCCGACTTGACCGCTGGATTCCATTTGATTAAACTCCCCTTTTCTCGATAGTCTTCATCAGAAAACCAAAGATGATGAATGCAAACCTCCGCTGTAATTTTCTTTTTTTCCAAAGGAATGTCATTACCAAATAAAGTCATTTCTTTGGCAGTCGACAAATGAAAAACATGCAATCGGGCTCCCGTTTTTTTGGCAAGGGCAATAGCACGAGACGAGGATATATAACAAGCTTCAGCAGACCTTATTTCTGGATGACAACGCATTGGAATGTCCTCTCTATAAGTCTTCACATGAAGGTCTAAATTCCTTTTGATGGTGGTTTCATCTTCGCAATGAGCCGAGATGACTAGATTGGTATTCGAAAAAATCTTTTCCAAAACATCCAAATCATCGACGAGCATATTTCCTGTCGATGAACCTAGAAACAATTTCAATCCAGCCACTTTTTTTGGGTCGAGCCTCATCACCTCATCCAAATTATCATTGGTTCCTCCAAACATGAATGAGTAGTTGGCAAATGAACTCCCTGCAGCCAGATCGAACTTCTGCTCTAGCTTTTCTATAGATGTGGTTTGGGGATTTGTATTGGGCATTTCCACAAAAGTAGTTATCCCGCCAGCAATCGCAGCTTTAGACTCTGTTTCGATTGTCGCTTTGTGTGTCAGCCCAGGTTCTCTGAAATGAACTTGATCATCTATTACTCCAGGAAGAACTAAAAGTCCAGTAGCATCAATTATTTCGACGTCAAAGTGAGGTGATAGGTTTGGAGCAATTTGATGAATTCGGTCATTGACAATAAGAATGTCAGCAATAAAGGACTTTCCCTCGTTGACAATCTGGCCATTCTTTATAAGTAAGTAACTTTTACCTTTCATTTAATTTTCCAAATAAACTATCGAACTTCATTTTGATTACCCCAAATATAGCCTCTTTAATTATGCCTTTGCTCAGTTTGGAAACACCTCTTTCTCTGTCAAAGAAAACAATGGGCACTTCCATCATTCGGAACCCTGTCTGATAAGCTCTGAACTTCATTTCGATTTGGAATGCGTAACCGATAAATTTGATATCATCCAGTTTCAAGTGAGACAAGACCCGTCTTCGATAGCACATAAAACCTGCTGTGGGATCGCTAACTGGCATTCCAGTGATCAATCGCACATACCAAGAGGCACCTAATGACAAAACAATTCTGCTGAAAGGCCAATTTACTACCCTGATTCCCTTTTTGTAGCGAGACCCTATGGCTACATCAAATTCGTTGACATGGCAAGTATTGTAAAGCTTGACCAGTTCTTCTGGTCGATGAGAAAAATCTGCATCCATTTCGAAGATGTAGGAATAATGTCTTGATAGAGCCCACTTAAATCCAGCAATATAGGCCGTTCCTAAACCCATTTTTTTTGGTCGCTCCATCAAAGTGATGCGATCTTCAAACTCATTCATTAACGCTCGGACCACTTCTGCTGTCCCATCGGAAGAAGCATCATCAATCACAAGAACATCAACAGTAAACTCAACGTTCATAACCTCTCGCAGCAACTGACCGATATTATCTACTTCGTTATAGGTAGGAATAATGACTAAAGAATCATTAAATTGGATTTCTTGCATCCCGATGTTGATTTCAACAAAAATACAGTTTTTGACGGAGTCCCATCATATTGGTTTTTCTTTCTACTTTTGCCCATAATTTAGCGCCGTGACGACATTAGACCAATACAATTTATTATTCCTGATCTCGGCCTTATTACTGATTCTTTGTAAGCTTATTCAACCCAAGAGGTTCGGCGACTTTCTTCGTTTGACAGGCTATGGCACTTACAATCAGATTCACAAGCGCCCTACTCTGTACGTTATTCAAAAATTTGATTTACTTCTTTTTTTTCAATTTATCCTAGCAGTATCAACTTTTCTAAGCCTATATAAAAGTGAACTAAGGACTGTTTCAGAAATTCGGTTGTCGGATATCTACTTTAATGGTTCGGTTTTACTGATTTACTTCCCTTTAAAACGTATACTGGAACTTGGGGCTGGAAGTTGGTTAAAAATAGAGAGTCAGATAGGCGCTTATGTTTTTCAAAAAATGAATTCCTTGCATTTTTTTGGATTATGGTTATTCTTGATAAACATGCTCATTGTTTATAGTTTTGGACCGACAATCTGGATGTTTTATATCGCCCTAATCCTAGGACTCATCATTCTATTTCTGGGGTTTATTACAACCTTTTTTCGCTTTAGATTTTTGATAAGACGCCGTTGGCTCTTATTTATTTTGTACATTTGCACCTTTGAAATAGCTCCATTGGTAGTCCTATGGAAAATTTTCAAGAACGTTTGGTAATCAATTTACTCCCTATGAAAGTGAAAACCATGTTGGTTTCCCAACCCCAGCCCAAAGCCGAAAATTCCCCTTACTTCAATTTGATAGACAAGCTGAAAGTTAAAATTGATTTCAGACCATTTATTCACGTTGAAGGAGTCGATGCCAAAGAAATTAGAAAAGAAAAAATTGATCTCAAAGATTACTCTGCAGTGATTCTTACCAGCAGAAACGCTGTTGATAATTATTTTAGAGTTGCTGAAGAAATGAGGTTTAAAGTGCCTGATGACATGAAGTACTTTTGTTTATCGGAAGCCATAGCTTTTTATCTTCAGAAATACGTGGTTTACCGAAAACGCCGTATTTACGTTGGCAAAAGAACGGTAGCCGAACTTAGCCCCATGGTCAAAAAACATAAGGAAGAAAAGTTTCTTTTCCCAACGACAGACAAAGTCGCACCTGAAATTATTGAGGTACTCGACAAACTCAATATTCATTACAGAATGGCAACATTTTACAAAACAGTAATCAGCGACCTGTCGGATTTAAGCGACGTCTATTATGATGTTTTGGTATTTTTCAGCCCTTCCGGAATAGACTCCTTGTTTCACAATTTTCCCGATTTTGAGCAAAAGAATACCCGCATTGCCGTGTTTGGATCCAGTACCCTTAAGGCGGTTCAAGAAAGAGGTCTTGAAGCTCAAATCATAGCTCCTTCGGCCGAAAATCCATCCATGACCATGGCTCTTGAGAAGTATATCGCCGAGGTAAACAAGAAGTAAGTATTATTTAATTGGGGCCTCCTGAAAGAATTTCTTGACTGGCAAAGGATTCAAATTGCTGGAAATTTTCTTTAAAAATTTTAGCCAAATATCTTGCTTTTGCATCATATGCTTCCGAATCGTCCCAGGTATTTTTAGGGTCTAAAATATCAGATGGAACCCCTGGACAATTAAGGGGCATTTCCAAATTGAAAATCGAATGTATCTGATAGCCAACATTGTCTAACTGATGTTCCAAGACAGCGTTTATCATCGCTCTGGTGTATTTCAATTTCATTCTAGAACCAGTTCCATAAGGCCCACCTGTCCAGCCAGTATTGATCAGCCAAACGCTAACTTGCGAATCCTGCATTTTTTTACTCAACATCTCGGCGTATTTGGTAGGGTGCAAGGGCATAAATGGTGCACCAAAACATGCAGAAAAATTCGGAACAGGCTCATCAACTCCCAACTCGGTACCCGCAACCTTAGCAGTGTACCCAGAAATAAAATGATAAGCGGCCTGGTTTGAATTGAGTCTAGAAATTGGAGGCAGAACGCCAAATGCATCAGCTGTTAGGAAAAAAATGTGCTTTGGATTATAGCCAATTGAGGGTATTTGAATGTTATCGATGAAATTAATAGGATAACTGACTCTGGTATTTTGGGTAATACTAGAATCGGTGAAATCCACTTTACCTTCGGCATCAATAATCACGTTTTCAAGCAATGCTCCAGGACGAATTGCTCTAAAAATATCTGGTTCATTTTCTTCAGAGAGGTTGATCACCTTGGCATAGCATCC
>JALRKI010000105.1 GCA_023254815.1 Flavobacteriaceae bacterium | reverse complement strand
CTTCCTTTTTTGTAATTTGCATGCTTAAATAATATTTTTTTGGAAACATCATTAGAATACAATACAGAACGTGAGAGGATGATCATACCAGAGTATGGGCGTCACATGCAAAAAATGATTGATTATGTGAAGGGAGTAGAGTCCAAAGAAGAGCGGAACAAATTGGCTGGAGCCATAATTTCTGTTATGGGTAACATGCAGCCTCATCTTCGAGATGTTCCTGATTTTCAGCATAAACTATGGGACCAACTTTTTATCATTGCGGATTTTGATTTAGACGTTGACTCTCCCTTTGACATACCTGTTCGAGAGGCCCTTGAAGCGAGACCTGAACCACTTCATTATCCTCAGAATTTTCCTAAATACAGGTTTTATGGCAATCATATCAAGACGATGATAGACGTTGCCTCTTCTTGGGAAGAAGGAGAAAAGAAAGAAGCCTTGATTATTGCAATTGCTAATCACATGAAAAAGTCTTTTCTAAACTGGAATAAAGACACCGTTGAAGATAATTTAATTAAAGACCACTTGTTTGAATTGTCCAACGGAGCCTTGAACCTAAAAGGAAAAGATGTTGTCTTAGCAAAAACTGATGACTTGCTCCGGATAAAAAGTAAATTCTCTTCAACCAATAAAAAACCAGGCAAAAGCAACCGCAATCGGAAGCCACGCTTCTAAGTCAAGACTTCGGGTATGAATTCATTTAAAATTGAAGGAGGGCACAAACTTCATGGAGAAGTTCAGCCTCAAGGAGCTAAAAATGAAGCGCTTCAAATTATTTGCGCAGTACTGCTCACCAAAGAGAAAGTAACCGTTCACAACATACCTGACATTGTCGATGTTAATAAACTCATCGAACTAATCCGAAAATTGAATGTCAAAGTTGAAAAAATTTCCAATTCTTCCTACGTATTTCAGGCAGACGATGTCAATTTGAATTTTCTTGAAACACCAGAATTCAAGCAAGATGGTAGTGGTTTGAGAGGATCGATCATGTTGGTCGGTCCAATGCTCGGTCGTTTTGGTAGAGGATATATTCCCAAGCCTGGAGGTGACAAGATAGGCCGTCGTCGGTTGGATACTCACTTTGAAGGTTTTATTAAATTGGGTGCTAATTTTAGATACAACAAAGAGGATCATTTTTTTGGCGTCGAAGCGAAACAGTTGCACGGTGTTCATATGCTATTGGATGAGGCCTCAGTTACTGGAACTGCCAATATCGTCATGGCTGCCGTTTTCGCCAAAGGGATTACAACCATTTACAATGCGGCTTGTGAGCCCTATTTGCAACAACTTTGCCACATGCTGAATCGTATGGGAGCGAAAATATCAGGAATTGGGTCAAATTTGTTGACAATTGAAGGGGTCACAGAACTGGGTGGAACATCGCATACCATGTTGCCTGATATGATTGAAATTGGTAGCTGGATTGGGTTGGCTGCCATGACCAAAAGCAAGTTGAGAATCAAAAACGTCAATTGGGACTATTTGGGTCAGATTCCTGACGTGTTCCGTAAGCTCGGGTTGACTGTAGAGAAAGATGGAGATGACATTGTAATCCCTGAACACAAGGATGGCTATGTGATTCAAAATTATATTGATGGTTCTGTTCTTACTGTTGCTGATGCCCCATGGCCTGGATTTACTCCAGACTTATTAAGTGTTGTTCTTGTAGTAGCTACACAAGCAAGAGGCAGTGTGCTCATTCATCAAAAGATGTTTGAAAGCCGATTGTTTTTCGTTGACAAATTGATCGATATGGGAGCAAAAATTATTTTGTGTGATCCACATCGTGCAAACGTAATTGGACACGACTTCCAGTCGGATCTTAAAGCAACAACAATGACTTCTCCAGACATTAGGGCTGGAATATCCCTCTTGATTGCCGCTCTTTCTGCCAAAGGCACTTCAATCATCCACAATATTGAGCAAATCGATAGAGGTTATGAGCGCATTGATGAGCGTCTTAGATCAATAGGAGCTAAGATTGAACGGGTTTAGCCATTCAAGGCTGCTTTATAGGCATCCAAACATCTTTCTCGAGCGAATTTATGGTCTACCATTGGAAGAGGGTAGTTAAGTTCGTTCAATTCAGGAATCCATTTTTTAATGTATAGGAGTTTGGGGTCAAATTTGTCGATCTGCGTATGAGGGTTGAATATCCTAAAATATGGAGCCGCGTCAACGCCACAGCCTGCAACCCATTGCCAATTGCCTACGTTACTCGACATTTCATAGTCGAGTAATTTGCTGGCAAAATAGGCTTCACCCCATCTCCAGTCAATTAAAAGATGCTTGCACAAAAAACTGCCAACCAACATTCGAACGCGGTTGTGCATGAATCCAGTTGAATTTAACTCCCTCATTCCTGCATCAACCAGCGGAAAACCAGTTTGCCCATCACACCATGTCTGAAACTCTTCTGGATTATTGCGCCATGCGATCCTCTCATATTGTGGCTTAAAGCACCGTGTTGAAGATTGTGGAAAATGAAACAAGATCTGAATGAAAAATTCGCGCCATACCAATTCCTTTAAGAAGGTGTCGTCGTTTGAATCAAGTCCTAAAAGGGCTATTTTCCTTATACTGACAGTGCCAAATCTTAAATGTGGCCCCAATCTAGAAGTACCGCTTTTGCTCGGCGTGTTTCGGTTGGCTTGGTATGAGTCAATCAAAGAAGGAGACAGGTCTGCATTGTGAACGGCAATCGAGCTTTTTTCAAAACCCAATTCACCTAAAGAAATCCATGGATAGGCCTCTCTTTGAATCAAATTTCCACTATTAAATTTTATATCAATTTCAAGAACTGTTTGAGCCAATTTAGCCCTCCATGATTTCATGAATGGCGTATAGACCAAATAGGGTTGACCATCGTTTTTTAGTACTTCATTTGGTTCGAAAATGACTTGATCCTTATAAGTTTTAAACGGAATATTGTGCCGTTCTAATAGCTTTTCAATTTCTCCATCTCTGAGGAGAGCATAAGGTTCATAATCAGCATTTGTGTATACTGCATCCAAATCAAATTCAGTAAGCAAATTTTGAAAGACCTCTAAGGGTTTACCTGCATATACTGAAAGTCCTGAGTGTAAAGCCTTTAGTTTACTGTTGATGTTTTCAAGACACTGGTAAATAAAAGTGACCCTAGCATCGTTTCGCTCCAATTTATTGATGATAATCGGATCAAAAATGAAAATAGGCAAAACCTTAACCCCAGAATTTAGAGCTGCATTTAG
>JALRKI010000092.1 GCA_023254815.1 Flavobacteriaceae bacterium | reverse complement strand
TACAAGAAAATGTCTCCCCAAGACTACATTAATCACCTGAACTCCTTTTTGAAATGAGATTAACGCTCGCTCTTGTTTTTGTTGCGGCCATGGGATTTTGTCAATCTCCTGGGATCTATAAGAAACCCTTTAAGGCGATGGGGTGTGGGTTTGAAGTGACGGTTGTAGCCATGGACGCTCAGGAAGCCGATGTTTTTTTGGAAGCTGCCATCGGCAACATAAGGAGAATTGAAGCCCTAATTTCCTCTTGGGTTGACAATTCTCAAACAGGACAAATTAACCAATCCGCCGGCATTGAGCCAGTTGAAGTAGACCCTGAGTTATTTTATTTGATTAAAAGAGCTATAGCCATATCTGAATTGACCGATGGAGCCTTTGACATTTCTTATGCTTCCATGGATAAGATTTGGAAATTTGATGGTTCTGTCACCCAGCTTCCCGATTCAAGCATTGTCAAGGAGTCTGTGAAATTAGTAGGTTATAAGAACATTCAGATGAATGAAGCCAACCATTCGGTATTTTTACCCGAAAAGGGAATGAAAATTGGCTTTGGTGCTATTGGAAAGGGATATGCTGCTGACCATACTATGAATTTGCTCAAGTCCCTAGGTGTGACTTCTGGAATCATCAACGCCTCGGGCGACCTCAGAGCCTGGGGTCAGCAACCCAACGGCGCACCTTGGCAAATTGGCGTCAAAAATCCTCTGAATAAAAACAAGGTTTTTGTACTTTTACCACTTGTCAACCAAGCCCTTGTTACCTCGGGTAATTACGAAAAGTTCATCACCATAAATGGAAAGCGCTATGCTCACATCATAGATCCACGGACGGGGTACCCATCGTCGGGATTGACAAGTGTGACCATTATCGCGTCAAGTGCGGAATTGGCTGATGCCTTAGCCACCTCAGTTTTTGTGATGGGAAAAGATGTTGGGCTAGATTTTGTGAACCAATTAAAGGATGTTGAATGCGTGCTCGTTCAAGACGATGGCATGGTATTTTATTCCGATCATATCAATGCCAAAGAATTAAATTAAACTATACCAATCGATGAAAATAATTTTGCTAATGGCCTGTTTGCTTGTGATGAGTTCTTGTAAGGTAGTCAAACCCTATGACATGGTCAACATTAATGATCCGGACATGCTATTGTCGAATAAGAAATGCGAGCGCTTTGAAACCAATTTTCAAATCTACCGTGAGGGAGCTGCTGGAGCCAACGGTGGTAAATCGGGAGGTGGTTGTGGGTGCAACTAGATTTTAACTATTAATGATGACTCAACACACACCAATGAAAAAATTCCTTACAGTTCTCCTATTGATGATGCCTGTGTTCTTTTTTGGACAGTCTGACCAGACTGAATACAAAAAGCGCGTTTTAGAAACCGCTGAGGTTGACTATGTCATGAGCTATTACACTCAAGATGGAAGCCATGCGTCGGTGACAGGTGGCGTTGGCACCGAAAAGCTTCAAGACATCACCCCGACATTTATCATTGCCATACCCTTGAATGCTGATGATGTACTGACCATTGATGCGGGCATATCGGCCTATTCTTCTGCGTCTTCAAGTAACCTCGATCCCTTCGATGCCAGCGGTGCCTCTGGTGGCTATGGTGACGATGATGACGATGACGATCGCGCTGCCTATGCTGGGGTTTCTGGCACACCTTGGTATGCTTCTTCGGGCGCCTCGGCTCAAGATGTTTGGTCGGGCGTGACGGTAAACTATAGCCACACTAGCGACAATAGAGACTTTTCTTGGAATACTCAAGCCAGTTTTGCTAACGAATACGACTATACCTCAGTGGGATTTGGTGGGGGTTTGTCGCAACAGTTCAATGAAAAAAACACTTCCATTAGTTTGTCGGGATTGGTGTTTTTGGACAATTGGAACCCCAAGTATCCTACGGAAATAGACTCCTACTACGAGGCGGGATCCAATTTGAACAATGGATTTTTCGGCCCTATCGACATCTTGAATCAGTCGGGGGCAATCATCAACAAAAACGATCCCAATGCATGGCGTCCCATGGGAGGATTGATTGTTGATACTGCCAGAAGAACCTATTCCGGTTCCATCAACTTTTCTCAAATATTGAGCAAGAATTTGCAACTGCTGTTATCAGTCGACCTAGTCCGACAACAAGGTTGGTTGGCCAACCCCATGCAGCGTGTCTATTTTTCTGACAGGCCCAATTTTTATGTGGGTAACCCTTCGAGCATTCCTAATTACGAAACGCCTCTCAACACTGACGTTTTTCATTTGGGCGACGATATTGAAAGACTGCCGACGGTAAGAACAAAATTGCCTTTTGGGGCTCGACTCAATTATTATATCAATGCCTCATTGGCTGTGAGAACCTACTACCGCTATTATCAAGACGATTGGGGGCTGACATCACAAACAGCCAGTATTGAACTTCCTGTGAAATTTGGATTTGGAAAATTTACCCTCTATCCTAACTACCGCTATTTTACTCAAACCGCGGTGGACTATTTTGCGCCCTACGAAGGCCATTTGAGCACTTCGGAGTTCTATACCTCAGACTACGATTTGTCGGCTTTCTCAAGTCACCAACTGGGTCTGGGATTCAATTACACCGACCTGTTTGCCCAACTCAAGTTTCTAGGCTTTGGGTTCAAGTCGATAGACGTGCGCTACAACTACTATGACCGCTCCGATGGACTGAAGGCCCACATCACCTCGATGGGTGTGAAGTTTGTCATGAATTGATGTCGAGAGGTCCGTGTTCGGCGTTGAGCTGTTCTCGGAGGATGCGAGTGGTTTGCGGTAAGGTTAGTGAGGATTAAGCCCAATAAAATGTCAGAGGTACCTTCCATTGATTAAAATTTATACGATGCAAATTAACACGAAACTCCTACTACCGCAAAAATGATGCTATTCGCTCGCAGGTTTTTATGCTCAATTTAGGTTCCGTCTTTATGGTACTTTACATTTTACAAATTAATTCCTTTGCTTTGTCTAAAGTATATGCTCCGTCTACTTCTTTTTTGTCAAATATCATGAAGTAAGCGAATTGATTCCCAGCTTGCTTTTCCCATTCGTTTCCTAATCTACATTTTCTTTCACTATCACTATTGTCTCTATCATCACCTTTAGTTTCAATAAGTATTATTTTGCTCGACTTAGTGTACAAGATGAAATCGGGATAATGATTAGTAAATCCGTTAATAAAAAATCCCTCACCTTTTTCTAGGTTTCTATGCCAAAATTGAATATTGGATGAAGTTCCAATATCCATTATAACTCTTTCTTCAAGCCCATTCATTTTTCCCTCTCTCTCATAAAGTGAATTACCTATAGAAGCTCCTAAATTTCTAGGAACGATTTCTTGACTTAATTTCCAAATTTTTTGAGTTATTATTTTCTTTGATTTAGCCAAATCCATGAATCGAATTTCGGCATATTTATCAGCAAGCTGCTTTATTTTGAATTTAATTTTGTCTGTATAGCTCCATCTTCGTATTAGAATATCTCTCAACTGCTCTGAGTTCATACTGTTCAATACACGACCAATATAAAACTTGATTTCTTGGTCAGGAATTGGATACATATTTCCAATAATCTGCATCAATTGATGTGTAATGTCTGTTATCTGGTTTTCCTTCGGCTTTGCCAAAATATACTCGGCAATAGGGTCTTTCACTAAATTATCTTCAATCTTAGTGAATGATGGCCTGTATTCATCTTTCTTAGCTTCTTCTAGGTCTATTTTATATAGGTCAGATGAGATTTGGTCAAAGTCAATTTTTATGTCTTCGTCTGATAACTTGAAATCCTTAAGTAAAGATTCTCTGTTCAATAATTCCTCATCTGTTCCAAAAATATCACTTGGTGTTACCTTTATAAAAAACTGTGGAAACCCTAATTTGTCAATAAATTCTTTGTAGGCTTCTCTTACTTTATAGCGTTTTACTTTATCACCCATTTCATTAAAAATATTTTCGTCAACAGGCTGTTGTTCCTGTTCTTTTATTTGTT
>JALRKI010000074.1 GCA_023254815.1 Flavobacteriaceae bacterium | reverse complement strand
CAAGCTGCGGCAATTGTTCTTGTTCCGATAAAAATTGCTCCCAAACTCCAGTTGTCAAGGCCGATGTACTAATCTTAGGCAAAGCATTGAGTGGTGGTGTCTATCCAGTCTCTGCAGTTCTCGCTGATGACCCGATTATGTCAGTTATCGGACCTGGGAATCACGGCAGTACTTTTGGCGGTAATCCCGTAGCTTCGGCTGTTGCCATTGCCGCTTTGGAGGTTGTAAGGGACGAAGGCTTGGCCGAAAATGCTGAAAGATTGGGTCGGCTGTTCAGAAAAAAAATGAAAGATTATATTGCTACTAGCCAAGTCGTTAAGCTGGTGAGAGGAAAGGGATTGCTCAATGCCATTGTGATCAATGAGAACGAAGATAGTAATACCGCCTGGGATATTTGTTTGGGTTTGAGAGACCGTGGACTTTTGGCAAAACCTACTCACGGCAATATTATCAGATTTGCCCCCCCTCTAGTGTTGACAGAAGCACAATTGCTCGATTGTGTTCGTATCATTACCGAAACCATTAAGGATTTCGAGCCAGTTTAGATCAAACACTTTGATCCATCAGCCATTCATTTTGCATTTCCTCAAGACCTGATAGACCTATAGAGGCAAAAAGGAAAACAAGGTAAACGATATACAAAAGGCAAAGAACAATGCCAATAATTGCCAAAATCCGTCCGACATTAACATTATTGTAATCGGTGTAACCTTCAGGATTTTCGTAATAGAGTTTTCTAGATTTATTGGCTAATACAAGAGCTACAATGCCAAAAACCAGCCCAAAAATTCCGTAGCAACAACAGGTAAGTATAGAGAGAATTCCAAAGACCAATATTAAGGTGGCGTGTGGTAATGGTTGCTTGTTTTCCATGGTTATAAAATTTGATTCATTTTTACAATATAACTAATGACAATAGTCAATACATTGACTCCTATAAGCACGTGAATGAGTCGCGGGTGAATTCTATAAAATCTTGAGACTATTAGCACAATGCCCAATAAAATCAAACTATATATGGCTGGATATAAATGAAAAGCCGATTTGAAGTCTCCCCGGAACACCATGAATAAGGCTCTTTGCGCACCACAGCCAGGGCAATCTATTCCAAACATAGCTTTGTTCAGACAGGGGAGCATGAGTTGATCTAAGGTCATTTTTTAAATAGGTATGCGTCAAAAGTAGTAATTTTATACTACTTTTCTGCTCCGTAAAATTTGCCCCATGAAAACCTACTTTAAACAAGCTAGAATAGTAATCGCTTTAGTTGGTGTTTTGCTGCTTTGGTTTTCGGATCATTCCGACGAATGGCAGTTGCACATGTCAATCGGCGGTATAGTTTTGCTGATGATTGGGTTGTATTTGATGCAGCCTGAAGATCAGCCTGACCAACAGAAAAATGATGAATAGAACATTCCAAAAGGGGGATCAAGTTGCCTTAAAAGACGACAACATATCTGGTATTGTTATCGATGTCTTTGAGAATGATGTCGTTGTTAGGACCACTGATGGGTTTGACATGTCCTTTCCATGTCATTTGTTGGTCATTGAAAATCAAGATTCTTTTATTAAGAGCATGTCCAATATCTCTAACATCAGCTCTGGGGAATGGGCTAAGAAATATGTGACACCGCAAAAATCAACAAGAATAGGGTCTAAAAAACGCGGGATTCCTCCATTAGAGGTCGACTTGCACATCGGTCAATTGACCAATTCAACTAGAGGCTTGTCCAATTTTGACATGTTGAACCTACAAATCAAGACGGCTAAACAAAAACTTGAATATGCCATCCAAAAGAAAATTGGCTCGGTAGTTTTTATTCACGGTGTGGGCGAGGGAATACTGAAAGAAGAGTTGATATTTTTGTTTGGACACTATTCTGGGCTAGAATATTTTGACGCTCCATATTCCAAATATGGTGTTGGGGCAACTCAGGTTGAAATCAGTCAAAACGCGAAGCTGATATAAAAGAGGTTTTCTTCATAATATCATTGGCTATTCGGTCGTAATCAATTAATTTTGATGTGGATTAATAACGAATAAAATTGGAATCATTTTACTTTGATAATGCCGCGACTACTTGTCTGAGACCAGAGGTGGTGTCGGTCATGTCTGATGTGTTGAGCAACTGTTACGGAAATCCTTCCTCTACTCACGCCTTCGGTCGCCAAGCTAAGACCCACATTGAAAACGCAAGAAAACAAATTGCGGAGTCAATCGGCGCTTTGCCAGCCGAAATTATTTTCACTTCTGGAGGTACAGAAGCAGATAACCAAATTTTGCGATCTGCGATTAGAGATTTAGGTGTTACTCGAATTGTCTCTTCCAAAATTGAGCACCATGCTGTCACTCATACCATTGACCAACTGGTTGCAGAATATGGTATTAAGGCTGATTTCGTCAATCTTTTAGAAAATGGAGAAGTGGATTTGGACCACCTTCAGAAACTTCTTGAATCTAACGCAGATTTAACCTTGGTGAGTTTAATGCACATTAATAATGAAATTGGTGTTAAGATTGATCTAGACGTGGTTGCTGATATTTGCAAGTCTCATGGTGCATTTTTTCACAGTGATACTGTACAGACCATAGGCCATTACAACATCAATTTATCCCAAACTCCGGTCGATTTTTTGGTTGCTAGCGCCCATAAATTCCATGGTCCAAAGGGCGTTGGTTTTGCTTTTATCCGAAAAACTTCGAATTTAAAGCCTCTGATCTTTGGAGGTTCACAAGAAAGAGGCCACCGGGCTGGAACAGAAAGTGTCCATAACATTGTAGGTAT
>JALRKI010000103.1 GCA_023254815.1 Flavobacteriaceae bacterium | reverse complement strand
CGAGGCTGTCCATGAAGTGGCATTAAATAGAAAATCAGAATTTTCTGGTGTTGACTTGGATACTGAGGCGGCACGGTTATTGGAGCAGCAACAAGCCTATCAAGCTTTAGCAAAGGTTTTAAGTACAGCGAAAGAGCTGGTCGATACTCTCTTGAGATCGTTTTAGAAAGGTTGAGATATCATGGTAATTGGCACGACTCGATTTTTTCAAAAATCCATTGGTGAAAAAATCAATAGTTGACAACCTGTTGCGAACATACACTACCATGCCATATTTCGAAATGTCAGATGGTAATTATAAAATTCCTGCCGCTTGGTTAATTGAACAATCAGGATTTAAAGGAAAACGCTTCGGTAATTGTGGTGTTCACGAAAATCAGGCGCTAGTTTTGGTCAACTTTGGAGGTGCTACAGGAGCAGAAATTCTAAATCTTGCGACAGACATACAAAATGTGGTCAATCAAAAATTTGGTATCTTGCTTGAAATGGAAGTCAATATTCTATAATTTTCTAGGGTCGTTGTGACCTCGTATCTTTGTAAAAACAATAATGCATGTTATTACTTCTTACTTTAGGGTTATTGTCACTTGGAATTGCCGGAATAGCTATTAAAATTTGGGCTAAAAAAGATGGAAAATTTGCAGGCACCTGTGCAAGTCAAAATCCCATGCTAAACACTTCTGGAGAGGCCTGTAGCTTGTGTGGCAAGTTGCCAGATGAGTTGGGAGATTGCAGATCGACAGAAAAAAAATAAATCAAAAGCTTTTTTTGTTGGATTTAGACAAACACATCTTAGCGGCAAAGTCCAATAATCAAAAATCGTTTAATCATATTCTGAACAGCTGTTGGAATGAGGTCTACGGTTTTATTTTAAAAAGAACCCAGAACGAAAATGACGCTGAAGACATTACCATCCAAACTTTCGCTCGAGCTTTTGACAAGATTGGGACTTATAACCCTGAATATCAATTTAAAACTTGGCTGATGACGATAGCCAAGAACATTCATATTGACGCCATTCGCAGGGCGAAAACTGATATTCAACAGGAGTCTGAGCAGTCACACCAATCTGCGATGGCTACCATTGCTGACATCAATCCAACACCAGAAGACGCTTTAATTACTCAGCAAAAATTGAGTGAACTGAGAAATAATATCAAAAAACTGAAGCCCCACTATCAAGAAGTTATACAATTGTTTTATTTTCAAGAGTTGAGTTATGCGGAGATTGCTGAAAAGCTTCAAGAACCCTTGAGTAGAATAAAAGTAAAATTACTCAGAGCCAGACAACTATTAGCATCAATAATCAGCGAACCAGAAAGATAATTCCTGAATCCTAACTATCTTTGCGCAGTAATGGAACCAACTATTCAATCAAACATTTTACCCGAAAGACAAACCAAGCCCAAGTGGTTGAGGGTAAAATTACCTACCGGTGAAAAATATACCGAACTTCGAGGATTAGTTGACAAATACAAATTGAATACCATTTGCACCTCTGGCAGTTGTCCCAATATGGGTGAATGTTGGGGAGAAGGTACCGCTACTTTTATGATTCTTGGCAACATTTGTACCCGCTCGTGTGGATTTTGTGGTGTAAAAACTGGTCGTCCCGAAGAGGTCAATTGGGATGAACCCGAGAAGGTAGCTCGATCCATAAAAATGATGAAAATAAAACACGCTGTCATAACTAGTGTTGACCGTGATGACCTCAAGGATATGGGGAGCATCATTTGGGCCGAAACCGTAAAGGCAATAAGGAGAATGAACCCCGGAACAACTCTAGAAACTTTAATTCCAGATTTTCAAGGGGTTACTAGAAATATAGACAGGATATTGGCAGTTCATCCAGAAGTTATTTCTCACAACATTGAAACTGTAAGACGACTAACTAGAGAGGTCAGAATTCAAGCCAAATATGATCAAAGCATGGAAGTGCTACGGTACATGAAATCACAAGGACAGCGTCGCACAAAGTCTGGTATCATGCTCGGACTTGGAGAGACCAAAGAGGAAGTCGTCCAAACACTGCACGACCTCAAAGCCGCAGAGGTCGATGTGGTTACTATCGGTCAGTATCTGCAACCCAGCAGGAAACATTTGCCCGTTAAACAGTATATTACACCTGATCAATTTGCCGAGTACGAGGCTATTGGCCTGGACTTAGGCTTTCGGCATGTTGAAAGCAGTGCACTTGTTCGATCTTCTTACAGAGCTCAAAAGCACATCAATTAATTTTTTTGTTTAAGCAATAGTTCTAATCTTGATTTGAATTCATTAGAATCTATCAACTTGGTTTTAATTGGAAGATAATAGCAATTGTGTAAATCGGATTGAGGTTGTAGTCTGACGAAATCCTTTTCAGTGGTTAATACTTTACCCAAATTTCTGATATGGTGCAATTCTTTCTTAGTGAAGGAATGATGATCCGAAAAGGAAAGCTGTTTGAATTGAGCTCCAAGTTTTTTTAGATATTCGACTAATTGTTCTGAATTGGCAATTCCAGTTACAAGAGTAAAAGGCTGTTCTATAAATTCTTTAATGGAACATGAGTGACTTGTGCTAAAAACAGTATCTGAATAAGCGATTGTTGAAAACCAAATTGACTGATGACTCAATGGATTGATGTGTGAAATAAATTCATTCTTGGTGCGCTGAGACAGATCATTCGGACATTTGGTAATCACTATCATGTCAGCACGACTGGCACCAGACTTGGATTCTCTCAAATTGCCAACAGGCAGTATAAAATCATTAAAATATGGTTTATCAAAAGTCGTCAACAATATATTGACGTCCCTTGATATCGCTCGATGCTGGAAAGCATCATCTAGTACCACTAATTGTGGAGGATTGTTCAATTTCATCAATTCCCCAATACCTCTGCACCGATTGCCATCGACAGCAACGCTGATATTTGAGAATTTTTGCTTGATTTGAAGTGGCTCGTCTCCAATATCAACGGCGGTTGAATAGTCGTTTGCCAGCACAAAACCTTTTGATTGACGGCCATAACCCCGACTTAAAAGGCCAATGTCATATTGCTCACTGAACAGTTCAATTAACAATTCCACCATTGGTGTTTTGCCAGTTCCACCAACAGATAAATTGCCCACCCCTATTGTATAAACTGGAAATTGAGTAGCAGTTATCCAACCCAATTCGTAACATAAGTTTCGAATTCGTGTAACCACGTGATATACCAAAGCCAGAGGGAACAATAAAAATCTTAATCGCTTCATCGGGACGAATTTAAGTGATTTAAGATAAACTGAAGCGTTTCGTAAATTAAATCGTTTTGATTAAGTTCGTTGTCTGTTAAACCATTTTACATGCCAATAAAGATTGAAGATGCTATTAGCTTGCTCGAAGATTGGGCGCCATTGTCCTATGCCGAAGAATTTGACAACGTTGGTCTTATTGTAGGAAACAGGGCCAACTTGCTGACGGGGGTTTTAGTAGCCCTCGACACTACTGAAGCGGTTGTTGATGAAGCTGTTAAAAACAATTGTAATTTAATTGTAAGTTTTCATCCTATCATTTTCGACGGACTAAAACGAATCGCCGAATCGAATTACGTCGAGAAAACTGTCCGAAAAGCCATTTCTCACGGGGTAGCAATTTATGCCGTACACACAGCGCGAGATAATTCCTACAAAGGAGTGAATGCTGCTATTTCAGAACAAATCGGGCTTAAAGACCTCAAGATTTTAATACCCAAATCCAATGTACTTAAAAAGCTCATAACTTTTGTACCATCAAACCATGCAGAAAGATTAAGAAATGCTTTATTCACTGCAGGTGCTGGTCATATTGGAATGTACGACCATTGCAGCTTTTCGAGTTCTGGAACTGGAACCTTTAGAGCCAATTCAGGGGCAAACCCTGCTGTGGGTGAAATTGGCATTGAACACAGAGAATCAGAAATAAAACTAGAGGTAATAGTACCCTTGCATCTACAGCAGCAAATTGTAACGATGTTGCTAGAAACTCATCCTTATGAAGAAGTGGCTTA
>JALRKI010000031.1 GCA_023254815.1 Flavobacteriaceae bacterium | reverse complement strand
GCAAAAGTGTGTCTTAGGATGTGTGGCCCAATTTGTTTCTTCGTGGTCACTTGAGATAAATATTTTCTGACAAGATTATAAACGAACTGAGGATAAAGCATATTGCCTTTATCAGTTAGAAATAGAAAATTTTGAGATGTTCTGCAATAAGGATGTCTCAAAGTGAGGTATTTATCAATTGCATCGCAAATCGCATCGGTCAATGGGATTATTCTTTCTTTGTTGCGCTTTCCTAATACCTTTACACTTTTGGAATCCAAGTCAACGTCATGAATTTTGAGTTGCATGAGCTCGGCACGACGCATTCCTGTATGATAAAACAAATCCAAAATAAGTTTATCACGACTGCCGGAGAAAGTGTTGGGAAAGTGCAAGCCATCCAAAAGTTCTCCCATTTCTTCTATCGACAATGGCGTCATTGCTTTTTTTGCAATTTTTAGGGTGTGATGGCCCTTCATGGGATTGTCTTCTCGACGTCCGATTTTTACAACAAACTTAAAATAGGATTTTAGAGCACTTATTTTCCTGTTAATAGTTTTGTGATCCAAATTTTGGTTAGATAAAAATCCCAACCAAGTTCTGACATCTTTATATGATATTTCATTGTCAGGTTTTCCCCCCAAGTTATTATTATTGAAAAGAATAAAAGAACTGATGTCATTCTTGTAGGCAACCGCCGTGTGGTGAGAAAAATTTTTTTCCTTTCCTAAATAGTCTAAAAACGCATCAAGCGAAAATGCCATTAACGAGAATTTTGAAATTACAAATTACAAAAATTAATGGAAGAAACTGGTACTGGAAAAAAGAATTTAAAGCAGTTCTTGAAGACTTACGTTAAATAATTTACAGATGCTGTCAATTTTTCCAATCCAAGCAGAAGTCTCCCCGCGTTCCATTCTAGAATAGGCAGACTGAGACATGTTTAGTGAGCCAGCCACAAAACTTTGGGTCATATTATTCTGAAGTCGTAGCAAGCGGATTTTTTTTCCTAGAGCTATATTTAACATTGCGATTCAAACAAGAACAACAAATTTAAATCAAACAATGAAAAAATTGAAAATTTCCCTAAAACAGGGTAAACACTAGGTTAAACCAAAAAAAAAATCCCGCAAGAGCGAGATCGAAATAAAAAAACATTAATTCTGCTCAGCGTCTTTCAACTTCTGAATGTATTGAGCCTTTTTAATTTCAGCTCTTCTCACAATAGAAGGTTTTACAAATTCTTTACGATTTTTTAGTCCACGCATTGTACCAGTCTTATCGAATTTACGCTTAAAACGTTTTAACGCTCTGTCGATATTTTCACCGTCTTTGATAGGAATTATTAGCATGTCGAAATCGTTTCTTTAATTGTTAAGGCCGCAAATATAATATTTATTATCAATACCTCACATATTGTGAATATATTTTTTGTCTATTCACTTATTGATTGGGAACATCCAAGTAAAGCAATATGATCTCGATTTTGTTTAATGGGAAATTCTCTATTTTTTCTAAAATGTCTTTGCTCAACGAGCCACCATAAAGGCTCCGTTGTTCAACAATTTTGTAGGCCAACTCATAATCAATAAACGGAATAGTGACTAGCTGGTCAACATCTACAGTTTGAGCGTCAAATGTGACAATTTTACGTGGGGTTTTGACTTCAAACCGCTTGCCTACTTCGGCAATCACATCTTCCGGCAATCCAGTTATCCCTTTCAACTCAAATAAAGCAGCAAATCCTCCCAGTGTCCCATCTCTATAATTGATAATCTGCTTGGCTCTGGTTGGTCCAATTCCATAAACCATTTCAAGTTGTTCAGAAGTAGCAGTGTTTAAATCTGACTTGGATTCTGGTATGAACCCTGACTCTCTTGTTTGTTTTTGTGTCCATTTTGGAAAAACGAACAATGGTTCCAACTGCGAGAGTAACTCATCGGATATTTGGGTAACACTTTGAAATTGCTCAGCGGAGTTAATCCATTGACCCGACTCGCGAAATCTGTTCAACCTTTCGACGGCATCGGAAGGTAATTTTAAAACATAGGCTCTGTAATCAGTAATAAAATTTGGATTGAAAGGCTTCAGTTCAGCAGCAGTCCATGAATCAACCTTTGTAATTTCTTCAATTTCAGTTTGATAGTTTTCTAGATTGACACTAAGTGCCGACGAATGTTCATTTTGTTTAGGCAGAACAATAAAAAATAGTAAGCCAAGGCAAAGCCCACACAATACTATGGTTTCAAGCCTTTGCTGTCGACTAAAAAATATTTCCGGCCAGAAGGGCATTTGAGCATTGGCGATATTTAAACATTCAACTCCCGAATCGCTTGTAAGTAGCGTTTCAATTGTTTTTTAACAACGGGGAAAAGGAAATACAAACCAATCATGTTCGGGAAAATCATTGCAAAAATCATCGCATCCGAAAAGTCCCAAATAGATTTCATGTTTGCTGCTGCACCAATGACTACAAAGGCCAAAAAAAGCAGTTTGTAGGTCAAGTCGGCATTTTTTCCTCGTCCGAACAAATACTTCCAAGACTGTAATCCATAATATGACCACGAAATCATGGTTGAAACGGCAAAGAGCACTACAGCAACGGTCAAAAACACGTTAGAAAACGGGATGTAGTTATGAAATGCTTTTGACGTAATTCCTGCGCCTTCATAAGCTACTCCATCGATGAATATAGCACCAGAGCCGTCACCTCCATATTCAAAGAAACCTCCGAAGTTGAAAATAATAATGACTAGTGCAGTCATGGTACAAATCACTACAGTATCTATAAATGGCTCTAGAAGTGCGACAAGGCCTTCGGAGGCGGAGTACTTGGTCTTGACAGCGGAGTGGGCGATGGAAGCAGATCCAGCTCCAGCCTCATTAGAAAAAGCAGCTCTTCGGAACCCGATCAAGAGTACGCCAATGATCCCTCCAATTCCAGCTTGAGGAGTAAAAGCATTTGAAAGGATTAAACCAAAAGCATCATCAATTAGAGCATAGTTGCTGAGCACAATGTAGAAGCAAGCTGCTAAGTATAAAATAGCCATGAATGGAACAATCTTTTCAGTTACAGAGGCAATTCTTTTGATTCCTCCAATGATTATTATGCCCACCAAGAAAGCCAAAATCAAACCGATAACAAATCCTGCAGCAGTATTTTCAAAACCAAACAATTCCTTTAGAACAATAGTTGCTTGATTGGATTGAGCTGCATTCCCTCCGCCAAATGAACCACCAATGCAAAATACAGCAAATAAAACAGCGGAGAACTTTCCTAGATTGACCCAGCCTCTTTCGGCGAGTCCCTTTTTCAAATAGTACATGGGTCCACCATACACCGTTCCATCTGGGCCTATATCTCTGTATTGTACGCCGAGGGTGCACTCTACAAATTTAGTGGACATACCCAGTAAACCACAGACAATCATCCAAAAAGTTGCCCCCGGACCACCAAGTGCTATGGCAAGTGCAACACCTGCAATATTGCCATTTCCAACAGTTCCAGAAACTGCCGTTGCCAATGCTTGAAAATGACTAACCTCACCATCTTTGCTTTCATCTCGTATGGTGTCGGGCACGTCGCCATCTATCACAAAATCTGCTTTTAAGGCGTGATGG
>JALRKI010000150.1 GCA_023254815.1 Flavobacteriaceae bacterium | reverse complement strand
TCCAAGTGATTGGTAGGCTCATCGAGTAATAAAATGTCGTTGTTTTGAAGCAATAGTTTGGCCAATTCTACCCTCATGCGCCACCCTCCACTGAAGGTCTCTGTGAGTTTGTCAAAATCTGACTGCTTGAAGCCCAAGCCTTTCAACACCCTTTCTGTTGAACCTTGATATTGGTAGCCTCCTTTCATATTAAAAGCAGTTTGTACCTCACTCAACTGATCCAATAATTCGGTGTACGCATCACTTTCGTAGTCTGTTCTTTCGGTCAGTTCAATATTGATGGTGGTAAGCTTGGCTTCCAATTCGAGAATTTCCTTAAAAGCCAAATTGGCTTCCTCTCGAACTGTCCGTCCTTTTTCGAACTCCAAATCCTGTTGTAAAAACCCTATCGTAATACCCTTGTCCAGCGCAACAACTCCAGTGTCTGGAGACAAATGACCAGAGATGATTTTCAATAATGTGGATTTACCCGCTCCGTTTTTTCCTATCAAACCGATACGTTCGCCTTTGCCAATTCTAAAAGAAAGATCCTCAAAGAGATATTCTCCTTGAAACGATAAAGACACTTGGTGGGCGTTGAGCATGTTGTTTTGACGCGTTAGTTTTACTTACCTTTATGGCGCCACGAAAATAGAACTTTAAAAATGTATAAAAAAGGGAAAAAACTATATAGTATTTTAAAAGGACTTTGCCCAAAATGTCAAGAGGAGTCAATGTATGTAGAATCGAATCCTTATCAATTGAGCAGCACCCTAAAAATGCTTGACCGCTGCAGTCACTGTGGGGTCAAATACAAAATGGAACCTTCGTTTTTTTATGGTGCCATGTATGTGAGCTATGGTCTTGGAACGGCCATCGCTATTGCCGTGTTTATCATTTCTTTTGTATTTTGTTCCTGGAGTTTAACCACTACTTTTGTTGCTATTGCCATCGTACTGATCGCTATGTTTCCTCTGGTCATGCGTTGGTCACGTAACATTTGGATCAATTTCTTCATCCCTTACGATCCAACTTCTAGAAAATAGGGGTTTTAGAATAATTCTTGATAACGCATCACGGACATTTCTAGTGGAATGGTCGATTGATGTTCAATTGAATTGTAAAGAATTTTGGCCATCAAAGGTCCATGTAATACTCCCCTTGACCCTAAACCGTTCAACAAATGAATCCTCGAAAAGAGAGGATGAGTGCCTATAATGGGGCGCCGGTCGGGAACTGTTGGCCTAAAGCCAGCCTGTTGACCAATGACCTCGTAGTCACACAATATGAGAGCTTCCAGTTTTTCCAATACTATTGCTCTAGCCTCTTTGGTAGGTTCAGGGTTTAGATCAAATCGGTTGTAGGTAGCGCCAACCAAATACTGGTCTTGACCAAGTGGTATGAGAAAAATATCAGATTTATATATGTCATCCAACTTTAGGTCTGGTGCTTTAATTTTAAGATATTCCCCTTTGTTCGCCAAAATTGGCAATTTGTTAAAAAAAGGATTTTGAGCTATGCCCATACCCTCGGCACAGACGAGGTGCTTATAAGTTCTGCCATGATAACCGACAAAATCCTCATGCACTGCCAATTGCTGATAATCCAAATTACCCTGAATGAGGATACCTTCGGTCAACAAATAATTTTTGAAAGCATCCAATAAATTCTCAATATCCAGTCGCCCACCTTCAGTTACAGCGCCAAAACCTAAATCAGCCTTAAGGGAAGGATTAGTATTTGGTTTGAACTGCAGGGATAAAAAATTTTCTAGC
>JALRKI010000090.1 GCA_023254815.1 Flavobacteriaceae bacterium | reverse complement strand
AAAGGAATTTTATTTTCAACCGCTGCAGCAATGATTTTTCCTCTGAGTTTATGTTGTACAGCTGGGGCATAGGCAATAACTGGACCTTTACCAATTTCACAATGACCTTCTTTTTTCTTTTCAATCATTGGGGTTGTAGTGTCATGAGTGACGTCGGTAATGATGGCTACATTTGGTTTAATGGTATTGGTAATCATTTCTGCACCTCTAAGCCCAATTTCTTCCTGAACAGAATTAGTAATGTACAACCCGAAAGGAAGTGCTTTTTTGTTTTCGTGTAGTAATCTTGCCACTTCGGCAATCATAAAACCTCCCATGCGGTTGTCAAGAGCTCGACAAACAAAATTGTCTTTGTTTAAAATGTGAAAAGTATCGGGGTAAGTGATGACGCATCCTACATGAACTCCAAGTTTTTCAACTTCTTCTTTTTTAGTACAGCCAACATCAATAAAGATGTTCTCAAGACTAGGCGCCTGCTCTTTTCCATCGCGGCGGGTATGGATTGCGGGCCATCCAAATACTCCTTTGACAATTCCTTTTTCAGTGTGAATATTGACAATTTTACTTGGCGCAATTTGATGGTCGCTGCCACCGTTGCGAATGACATAAATCAAACCGTCCTCGGTAATGTAATTGACATACCAAGAAATTTCGTCTGCATGGCCTTCAATGACCACCTTGTATTTGGCTTTTGGATTAATGACACCGACTGCTGAACCATAATTGTCGGTAATGAATTCATCCACATAAGGTTTGAGATAATCCATCCACAATTTTTGTCCTGTCCACTCATAACCCGTTGGAGCAGAATTATTGAGGTATTTTTCGAGAAAACTGATCGAAGACTTATTGAGAATGGTTTTTTTCATGTGAAATATTTTAATGCCACTAAAATAATAATAATAAAGAAGTATTGAACGTTCAAATTGCAGCTATTTGCTAAATTTGTGTGATGATTTTCCAACCAATGTACCGGTATTTTTTTTTAGTGTTCTTGCTCTCGGTATGTTTTGTGGAGGCTCAAGTTCCTGAGATTGAGAATGACAGTATTTACGACAGTTTTGTCATTGTCGAAGGAGACACCATTTACGGTCCTACGATTAACCTTGACCCTATTACTCTCTTTCCCAAACTCAAATACGACTCTGAGGCTGCTAGGCGTCGCTATCTCACTCTAAAACGAAAGACTTACAAGGTTTATCCTTATGCCAAATTGGCTTCTGAAAATTTGACTAAACTCAACGAGAGACTCAGCCAACTCAAAAGAAAAGGTCAACAAAAGAAATACGCTAAGACTATTGAAAAATATTTGGAAGGTGAATTCAAAGAGGAACTGCAGAAGTTCACCGTGACAGAAGGGCAAATATTGATAACTCTAATTCATCGTCAAACGGGTGTAACGGCTTACGACTTGATTAAACGCTTGCGAAGTGGTTGGAAGGCTTACTGGTATAACAATACCGCCAAATTGTTCAACATGTCTTTAAAGGTAAAATATGACCCTTCAAATAATTTTGAACATTATTGTATTGAAGACATCCTGCAACGCGCCTTTGAAAAAGGGGATTTAGAGGCACAGGCCCCAGCAATGACAATTGATTATTTCAAACTGAGATCTCAATGGGTCAAAAAAGGTCTTAACCCAGGTTCATCACAACAATAACCTACCAAGTCTCAGACATTTGCCAAGATTTTAAATCTTACCTTTGCAGCAGCATGAATAGACAAAATTTTACCATGATTGCCAAGACCCTTTTTGGGTTCGAAGAAATATTGGCACAAGAGTTAAAACAGTTAGGCGCCCAGTCTGTCAAAATTGGGGTAAGGAACGTCAGCTTTGTTGGAGACCTGGGGTTTATGTACAAGGCCAATTTGGGGCTGCGTATGGCCATAAAAATTCTCAAACCTATCGCCAGTTTTACAATCGCCAATGAAACTGATTTATACAATCAGATAAAGAAAATTCCTTGGGAAAACTATTTGTCTATGACAGGTACATTGGCGGTTGATTCTACCGTCCATTCTACCGTATTCAATCACTCTCAATACATTGCTCTCAAGACCAAGGATGCCATTGTTGATAGATTTCGCGAAAAGACTCAAAGTCGCCCCAGTGTTGACTTAAAATATCCAGATTTGAGGATAAACGTTCATATCGACCGAGAGCGCTGCAGTGTTTCTTTGGACAGTTCAGGCATGTCCTTGCATAAAAGGGGCTACCGTTCTGCCACCAATATTGCACCGATAAACGAAGTTTTAGCCGCAGGTCTGGTGCTTCAGTCAGGTTGGTATGGCCAATGTGATTTCTTTGATCCAATGTGTGGTAGTGGTACAATTTTGATCGAAGCGGCTATGATTGCTGCTCGCATACCACCAAACATCAACAGAAAGGAATTTGCCTTTGAACGCTGGAACGATTGGGATCCAGATTTGTATCAATCGATTCAAGAATCTCTATTAAAAAAGGTTAGAGAGATTTCCGTAAAAATTTACGGTTGCGACAAGGCACCATCGGCTATAAGAAAGGCTGCGGACAACATCAAAGAAGCAAATTTGGAAGAGTTTATTTCTGTGTCAGAGGACAATTTTTTCAAGACTAAAAAAGCTTCTCAAGGTCATTTACATTTGCTATTTAATCCACCTTATGGCGAACGTCTAGATATTGACGCAGAAGTATTTTATAAGCAAATAGGAGATACCCTTAAATCCTCATATCCCGATTCAGAGGCTTGGTTTATTACTGCCAATCTTGAAGCAATTAAGTCTGTAGGTCTTCGTCCTTCTCGAAAAATAAAAGTGTTCAATGCCAAGTTAGAATCCAGATTGCTGAAATATGAAATCTATGAGGGGAGTAAGAAAGCTAAACACCAAGTGTCAGAAAAATAGCTATTTTTTGTAAAAAGATATGCGGTATGCAAGCCCGTAGCTCAATCCAGCTCCAATCAGTCCGTCTTCATAAGTACGGTTAAATCCTGGTATATAGAGATTGTCAACTCGACTATCCGACTTGTTGGATACCAGTCTTTTAAGTTGCAAGTTGAAATAACCAAACAAGTCCGGTAACAGCTCAACTTTAATTCCAAACTGCAACTCTAACCACATTGCAGACAATCCATCGTAGGTCGTATTGACCTCATGGGTTGAAGACGGCCAAGTTTGGTTAGTAGTATAGGAGGAATAGCTGTGAACGGTCTGTGAAAATTTGGAAATTCCTAATCTCAAGCCGCTGTAGATCATATTGTCCATTCCTTCCCAATTTCTGTAAAGATTGAAATCCCCTCCAACTTTGAGATATTGCCCTGAACTGCTAAAATTGATATTGGGTTCGTCTATCTTTTTTTCGGCACTTCCAAGTTCTCCTGCCACATAGAGTCTTTCAGTCAAGCGGTAATCACCCAGCACCTCAAATCCTTTAAAGTCATTACCGAGACTCGTTCTGCCAAGACTGGTCAAATCTGCACCCAATCTTAAACCATACTTAACCGGTATTTTGAGGCTATCTGCAACCGTCTCGGTTTGAGCCGATCCATTCAAGACAAGCATACAACACAACAATCCGCTAATGATATATTTTGACATGTGCATGTATGGTATTGTTAATGACAGTTTGAACGACTTCAGTATTTAAAATCCAATTGTCCGAATCGACAAGCGAATGAGCTTCTAACTGCGAGTAGAAGGTTTTGTAACCACAGGCTCTGGAAACAAAAATATCTTCGGTTTGAAATTCAGTCAAAAAGGCGTCTCCATTTCCTAAGGTTTCTTCATTTTCATAGTTGATATAAAGTTGGAACGTTGCAGCATTGAGATCGGTGGGAAGTGGCAAGGCTAAGGAGTCAGTTGAAAGAATATTCAGACCTAGCACATCAAAGCTGTTTCCAGATGCGTCAACACCAAATACTTTCAGATTCTCCGCAGCCTTCAGTTCGCTTGGATTGTTAAAGTCGTAGAAACGAACAATCAGGGAAGGTGTTGTGGGCGTGGATGCAGAACAGATGTCGTCTTTTTCGCATTGCAAA
>JALRKI010000095.1 GCA_023254815.1 Flavobacteriaceae bacterium | reverse complement strand
GATTATTTTGCTGTTGCCTACACCCAAGAAGGACTGGCACTTAGAGCGGATGGCATGAGAAAACCTATTATGGTCTTACACCCTCAGCCTGATGGTTTAAACGATATTATCGACAGTTGCTTAGAACCCTGTTTGTACAATTTCGATATTCTAAATGCTTTTATGGTCGCAGCCAAAAACAAACAGCAACGCCATTACCCCGTTCATATCAAATTCAATACTGGACTAAACCGGCTTGGTTTTCAGCATGATCAATGTACGCAAGTGGCAACCCTATTCGGAGCTCAAGACCGATTGAGAGTCGCTTCCATTTTGTCTCATTTGGCCGCAAGTGAGGATCTCAAAGAAGCAGATTTTACGCTCAATCAAATTCGACTTTTTGAAAAAATCAATCAGGAATTTTGTAACATATTAGGCTATCAGCCTATTCGTCATTTATGCAACACTTCCGGTATTCTCAATTATCCCCAAGCCCATTTTGACATGGTCAGAAGCGGAATAGGGCTCTACGGATTTTCTAATGACCCCCTTATTCACCCTGGACTAAAACCCATTGCGTCGTTAAAAACTCGCATATCTCAGATTCATTCCGTTGTCAAAGGAGATTCAGTTGGCTACAACCGTGGGTATGTTTGCTCTGAAGATAAGACAATTGCGGTGGTGCCAATAGGACATGCCGACGGCATAGGCCGCCAATATGGTAATGGCAATGGCCAAATGATTGTCAACGGAAGGTCGGCTCCAATTATTGGAAATGTTTGTATGGACATGATCATGCTTGATGTATCCGGAATTGACTGCAATGAGGGCGATCAGGTCGAAGTGTTTGGTCAACTTCAGACTGCAGAGAATCTTGCTGAAGGGGCAGGAACCATATCCTATGAATTGATCACTGGAATATCGAGTAGAGTACCCAGAGTAATATTACAATAGAATATGTTTTAGGCGTCAAATGTTTAATTAATTTTGGATTTTATATCATTATACTATGACGATTGCAATAATTGGAGCTACTGGATTGGTGGGACAAACCATGTTAAAAGTATTGGAAGAGCGCGATCTTCCCCACTCGAATCTGTTAGTAGCCGCATCGGATCAAAGTGAGGGAGGTACCGTTTTTTTTAAGGGCGCTCCTTTGAAGTTAATTTCGGTTCAGAGTGCCCTAAATGCTGCCCCAGATATTGCTCTTTTCTCAATAGGTGCCGAGCTTTCCGAATTTTGGGCTCCACAATTTGCTCGCATTGGCACAACGGTTATTGACAATTCTTCCGCCTGGAGAATGCATGACAACATTAAATTAGTTGTCCCCGAAATCAATGCTAAAAAGCTGACCTCCGAAGATAAAATCATTGCCAATCCAAATTGCTCGACCATTCAACTTGTCGTTGCGCTGCACGACCTACATCGGAAATTTGGGCTAGAGAGATTAGTCATTTCGACCTATCAGTCGGTTTCCGGAAGTGGTCAAAGTGGTATCGATCAGCTCAAAAATGAACAGAAAGGTATTTCAGGTGAGAAATTCTATCCTCACACCATTCACGAAAATGCCCTCCCACAATGCGATGATTTTAGTGATGACGGCTATACCAAAGAAGAGTGGAAATTGATCAACGAAACCAAAAAAATCCTTGACGATAAAAAAATAGGTGTTACGGCCACCGCAGTAAGAGTCCCGGTAATTGGAGGACATTCTGAATCAGTAAATATGACCTTATCAAAACCTGCAGAGCTCGCAGAAGTAGCTCATGTCCTCAAGCATACTGCAGGAGTAGTTTTTCTGGAAGACAGTTATCCTATGCCGATAAATGCTCATGGTTCGGATGATGTCTTTGTGGGACGATTACGCCAAGATCGTTCACATGAGAATAGTTTTAACCTTTGGATAGTAAGTGACAATCTCCGCAAGGGAGCGGCCACCAACGCCGTTCAAATTGCCGAATACTTAATCACTCATAAGATTTCTTAGAGGTGTCCCGTCATCAGTTTTGACAACTGATGCCCCACCAAGCTCCCTATTGCCACACCCATACCCCCCATTCGGACGCCACAATATACATTGGGTAGAAGTTCTTTAATAATAGGTTTCTTTTGACTTCCTATGCCTAAGATGCCGCTCCATCTGTGCTCAATCTCAAAAGGCACATTAGGTAAGATACAATTGCGCAAAAGCCCTTCTAAATGAGCTTGTATTTGAGGCGTTTGATTCATTTCGATTGTTGTTTCTCCATTCAAGTCCAAGTGTCTTCCTCCTCCCAATAAGATTCTATCTCCAACATTTCTGAAATAAAAATACCCTCGATCTAAATGATAGCTGCCTTGAATCTGGTGTCCAGCAATCGGTGTCGTTATCAAAACTTGATTTCTAGCGGGTTGAACATCCTCATTAAGTAATTCTGAGGCAAATCCATTAGTGCATATGGCTAAAGTTTTGCAATTGATCTCAAACCCGTCTAAATCAATCACCACCCCAGCCTTAGTAGAAGAAAAATGGGTTACCTTAAGTCCATTCAAAATCAAAATACCTAGCGAATGAGCCTTGCTAAGTAAGGCTTGAATCATATCGCCTGTGTTGAGTTGGCCCTCAAGCTGGTTGAAAATAGTTTTTTCATAGAACCCACTAAAAGACTTGTTAGTCGCTTTAACCTGAAAAACTGGCCCTCTAAAAATAGGGGAAAGTTTATCGTTGAGTTCTGGAATGGCTTCAAAACAAGTTTGAATAGATGAGGCATCTTCTGTTCTAAAAACCTCATTGCCACCAAGAGCTTCATAGCCGAAAGATTGGCCTTCCAATTCTTGACGGAGTAATCTTAGCCCTTCCCAGCGGGCTTCAACAAGATCAAGAACTTCAGTCTCGGTGTGCCTTTCAAAATCAGAAAGAAGCTCGCTTACACTGCCAAAACAAGCAAAGCCGGCATTTTTGGTGCTTGCCCCATGAGGAAGCGTCCCTCTTTCAAGTACAAGTATTTTGGCGTTTGGTCGTGATTTTTTGAGCTGTATAGCCGTTTGAAGACCTACAATGCCACTACCAACAACAGCAAAGTCAATGTCATTGAGCCAAGTTTGACGATCCCAATACGACAATTGTTTCATAGGATGGATTTTCCTATTCCTCCTCGGGAACGCCCATCTCAAAAGATTCCATGAACTTGGTTGTGTATTCCCCTTTCAAATAATCGGGGTGATCCATCAAAGTGCGGTGGAAAGGAATAGTAGTTTTTACCCCTTCGATGACAAATTCATCCAAGGCGCGTTTCATTTTATTGATAGCTTCTTCACGAGTTTGAGCGGTAGTGATGAGCTTGGCAATCATCGAGTCATAATTCGGCGGAATGGTATAACCTGCATAGACGTGGGTATCCAAACGAACCCCATGACCACCGGGAGCATGAAGGGTTGTTATTTTCCCTGGAGAAGGCCTGAAACCGTTATAAGGATCTTCTGCATTGATTCTACATTCAATAGAATGCAAATTTGGCAAATAGTTTTTCCCTGAAATTGGAACGCCTGCCGCAACTAAAATTTGCTCTCTAATCAAATCGAAATCAATAACTTGTTCAGTTATGGGGTGCTCCACCTGAATTCTAGTATTCATCTCCATAAAAAAGAAATTGCGGTGTTTGTCAACTAAAAATTCAACAGTTCCCGCTCCTTCATATTTGATAAATTCTGCCGCTTTTACTGCAGCCTCCCCCATTCTCTTTCTTAACTCGTCGGTCATGAAGGGTGATGGCACTTCTTCGGTCAATTTTTGGTGGCGTCTTTGAATGGAACAATCACGTTCTGACAAGTGACATGCCTTTCCCGTAGAATCTCCAACAATTTGAATCTCGATATGCCGAGGCTCTTCGATGAGTTTTTCCATGTACATGTCATCATTGCCAAAAGCTGCTTTTGATTCTTGTCTTGCCCCCTCCCAAGCTGGCAACAATTCTTCTTCTGACCACACTGCTCGCATACCACGTCCTCCGCCACCTGCGGTTGCCTTTAGCATAACAGGGTAGCCTACACTTTTTGCTGTTTTTTTGCAGTCGTTAAAATCCTTCAATATTCCCTCACTACCGGGAACGCAAGGGACCCCAGCGGCTTTCATGGTCTCCTTAGCGGTAGCTTTATCTCCCATTTTGCTGATCATTTCAGGAGAGGCTCCGATGAATTTGATGCCATGGTCAGAACAAATCTTAGAAAACTTTGCGTTTTCTGACAAAAAACCATAACCTGGGTGAATTGCATCGGCATTAGTAATCTCGGCTGCAGCAATGATATGAGGAATTTTTAAATAAGATTCTGAACTCGCTGGTGGGCCAATACAAACTGCCTCATCGGCAAATTTGACATGAAGACTGTCGGAATCTGCGGAAGAATAGACCGCTACCGTTTGAATCCCCATTTCCTTGCAGGTACGAATGATTCGCAATGCAATTTCTCCTCTGTTTGCAATAAGTATTTTTTTGAACATAGCCTCTCAGATTAGCGACCCTTCGGATGATTTGGTCAAAGTTGATTAGGAGGGGTCAATCAAGAACAAGGGTTGGTCAAATTCCACTGGCGACGCATCGTCAACTAAAATCTTTACAATTGTGCCACTTATCTCAGATTCAATTTCGTTAAAAAGCTTCATTGCCTCAATGATGCAAAGAACATTTCCTTCGGCAACATGACGTCCAACCTCGGTAAAATTGGCCTTGTCTGGAGCAGGTTTGAGATACACTGTTCCTATCATAGGCGATTTAACCGTGATATATTTGCTTGAATCTGTCGAATCAGCAGATGGGGAAGAAGATTTATCGGCAACGGCTGGTGCTGACTGTGGAACTGCAGCGGCCGAAGTAAGGGGGACGTACTGCATTGTCGGCTGAACAGAATCAGAACCTGTCTTAACGCTGATTTTGTAATCAGGAGTTTCGAGTTTGACCTCACTAGCCCCCGATTTGACGACAAATTTGATGAGATTTTGAAAGTCTTTTAATTCCATTATTTATAGTGTTAGTTTTACGCACTAGGGTTATAGGCCCATGTCAAATATAATGCTCCCCAGTTAAATCCACCACCAAAAGCAGCAAAAATTATTTTATCGCCCTTTTTCAACTGAGATTCATAGTCATACAACAGCAGCGGAAGAGTAGCCGAAGTGGTATTGCCAAATTTTTGTATGTTCATCATCACCTTGTCATCTTCCAAACCAATGCGGCTGGCCGTTGCGTCAATAATGCGTTTATTGGCCTGATGAGGAGCAAGCCAACTGATGTCCTCCTTGCTCAAATGATTCCTTTCTAATATTTTTTCGGACACATCGGCCATGTTAAAAACCGCATGTTTGAAAACGTTTTTGCCGTCTTGGTAAACAAATTGCTCTTTGTTAGCCAGATGTATTGGTTCAATTGGAAATGCCGATCCTCCATATTTGACTAACAAATATTCTCTACCCGAACCGTCACTGCGCAGCAGTTCATCTTGAACACCATAGCCTTCTTCATTGGGCTCAAACAGCACTGCACCAGCGCCATCTCCAAAAATGATACAAGTCGCCCTGTCTTCATAATTTATCATGGAAGAATTTTTGTCTGCTCCAATGAGTAATACCTTTTTGTAACGTCCCGATTCGATATAGCTCGAGGCAACAGACATCCCAAATAGAAAGCTTGAACATGCTGCATCTAAGTCAAAAGTAAAGGCATTGATTGCTCCAATTTGAGCAGCTGTATAGGCGGCCGTAGAAGCTGCCTGCATGTCGGGTGTGGCTGTAGCTACAATAACCAAATCAATTTCAGAGGGGTCAAGATTGGATTTTTGTATGAGGTCTTTTGCCGCATTAATAGCCATGAAAGAAGTGCCAAGACCTTTCTCTTTCAAAATTCGACGCTCTTTGATTCCCGTGCGAGACACAATCCACTCATCGTTGGTCTCAACCATTCCTTCAAGCATTTTGTTGGTCAGAACAAAATCGGGAACGTATCCGCCAACGGCTGTAATTGCTGCGTTCAAAAGCTTCTTGTTTAACTACTTATAAAAACACCTAAAGGCGCATGGAATAGCTTATGCCTGAGCCGCTTCAGAATTGTCAATTAGGACTTGACCTCTGTGGTATAATTTACCTTCAAACCAATGGGCTCTATGAAAAAGGTGAGCTTCGCCTGTTGTAGGGCATGTTGCAATTTGAGGCGCAGTAGCCTTGTAGTGGGTGCGGCGTTTATCGCGACGTGTTTTCGATATTTTGCGTTTTGGATGTGCCATTATTTCAATTTAATTATCCGTTAATAAGTTTTTCAATCCCTCCCAACGCGGATCTACCTCATGATTGAGATGTTGCTTGCTGTTGATAGGATTCAATTCTTCTAGTCTTTTGAGTATGTCTGAATTCAAAGTTCCGTCTTTAATGCCTGGATGTTCGCGTTTTGCTGGTATAGATAGCACAATGAGTTCATAAATATACTGTGCTACGTTTAGTTCAAAAGCACCGTGGGGTAGAATTAATATGGATTCATCGTCATCGTTAAACTCTTCTCCAAATTTTACCACTAATTCGAATTGACCCTGAATAGGGAGGTCAAAAGGCTCATTTGTGACGTCGCAATCCACATTTACGCTACCAAAAACCTCAAAGTTGAAGTCCAAAATAGTCGTCTTTTTGTCTAAAAACAACCGGGCTTTTAGGGATATATCATTAAATTCTGCATAATCAAATGCTTCAAAGAACGCGCTGTCAATGTCATATTCAAACTCATGGCGACCCGTTTTTAAACCAACAAACTGAATATCATATGGTTTAAAAGCTTTTGACATGAGCTGAGCATTGAGCGTGCAAATATAAAAAAAAATTGTGCGCCGCCTCACAATGGCCTATGATTTCAAAGTTTTTACATTGTGAGAATAGATAGTTTTTGATACCTTCGGTGAAAACTTGACGCCAAATGACCCAAGACCTCAGAGATATTCAAGAATTGATTGCGCGATTGAAGAGTGAAATAGAAAATCAAGACTTTTCAAAAGCTCTTTCGTCAGCTCGAGATCTTCATGAAATATTGGTGATTTTGAGGCATGAGACTCAATTTGTAGATCCAATAATTCAAGAACAATCTAACACTCCAGAAGTTGAAATTTCGGAGCCTGGTATTGAAATGATCAAGGATATTGTCGCTCAAATTGATCCGCAAGGAGAACAAGTCGATTCGATGCTCGAGGATGAACTAGAGTTGTTTGAAACAGACAACCATCAAGACGATTTTGAAACCTTAACTAAAGATTTCAAGAACCTTCCTGAATTTGAGCCCATTGGATTTTCACAATCGGCTCCACCAAAAGAAAAAACATTGTCTCTGAACGAAACCCTTAGGCCTGACAAAATCGCATTGGATCTGAACGACAGACTGGCGTTTATGAAACACCTGTTTGGCGGGAAAAGCAGTGATTTTGAGCGTATTATTGACATGCTCGACGACCTCGAAACCTACCAAGAAGCGGTAGACTTTATTCAAACTAAAATCAAACCTGACTACAACAATTGGGAGGGTAAGGCGGAGTATGAGGGCCGGTTGATGGTGCTAATTGCAAACAAATTTGGTCAATGAGCAAGTTGTACTTGGTTCCTACTCCAATCGGCAATTTAAAAGATATGACTTTTAGAGCCGTTGAAGTGCTCAATTCTGTTGATAAAATATTGGCCGAGGACACTCGAACTTCTGGAAAACTGTTGAAGTACTACCAAATTCAAACTCCAATGCACACCTATCACATGCACAATGAACACGGCATGATAGAAGGTTTAGTAAAATCCATTTCAGAAGGAACCGTTATGGCATTGATCAGTGACGCAGGGACCCCAGCTATTTCCGACCCTGGATTTCTCATTGTCCGCGCGTGCATTCAAAACAACATACCCGTAGAATGCCTACCAGGACCAACAGCCTTCGTGCCAGCACTCGTAGACTCAGGTTTGCCCAATGATCGATTTGTTTTTGAGGGATTTTTGCCACAAAAAAAGGGTCGTCAAACAAGGCTTGAGATGCTTGCCAAAGAATCCAAGACCATGATCTTTTATGAAGCGCCTCACAAGTTGCTTAGAACAATTCAAGACCTAATCAAAGTCCTTGGAGCAGAACGTCAGGCTAGTGTTTCCAGAGAAATAAGTAAACTTTACGAAACACATCAACGCGGTAGTTTAGACGCTTTAAGAATTCATTTCGAGCAACACCCTCCAAAAGGAGAAATAGTGATTATTGTTGCAGGCCAAAACAGTTAAACGATTATGATTTGGCAACTCCATTCTCCAACAGACTCAGAAATGACCAACCAATTGATGACCGATTTGGGGGTTAGCCAGTCTATCGCTGCTCTTTTGATTCAAAGAGGTGTTCGGACTTTTAAGCAAGCCAAAACATTTTTTAGACCTTCACTAGAGCAACTTCATGACCCCATGCTCATGGCCGACATGACGAAGGCGGTCAAGCGCATCAAATTGGCTTTAGACAATGACGAATTTATTATGGTTTTTGGCGATTACGACGTAGATGGCACAACCGCCGTTGCTTTGATGGCTACTTACCTCAGCAATAGAACAGACAAGTTGACCACTTACATTCCAGACCGCTATTCTGAAGGGTATGGTTTGTCCTTACAAGGCATAGACTTTGCTGCGGACAATGACATCAGCCTTATGATTGTTCTAGATTGTGGCATTAAAGCTATCAATGAAGTGTCTTATGCCAAAACACTTGGCATTGATATCATCATTTGTGATCATCATACTCCGGCTGAAACCATCCCAGATGCTATTGCCGTTTTGGACCCAAAACGACCAGACTGCAATTATCCTTTTAAAGATTTATGCGGTTGTGGTGTTGGTTTCAAACTGATTCAAGGCATCGAACAGAGCGAAGGACATTCGGTGGAATCGCTAATGCCCTATCTCGACTTGGTTGCTGTATCCATTGGTGCTGATATGGTTTCTATGACAGATGAAAACAGAGTGATGACATATTTTGGTTTACAGCAAATCAACACTCGGCCAAGACCAGGCCTTAAAGCTCTAATGAGCCATTTTGATTTAGATGAATTCAGGAATTCAGATGTAGTTTTTAAAATAGCACCTCGAATTAATGCCGCCGGAAGAATGGAACATGGTAATTTTGCCGTTGCCTTACTTATGGCCCAAGACGAACAGCTAGCGCGACAGTTAGCCGATAAAATTGAAACTTACAATACCGACAGGAGAGAATTAGATCAGGGCATTACCAACGAGGCCTTGGCTCAAATCCAATCAAACCATGAGGTTAACCAATTTTCAACTGTGGTATACAATCCTAATTGGCTCAAAGGTGTCATCGGAATTGTAGCTTCACGACTTACCGAAACTCACTACCGACCCACCGTTGTGTTCACCAAAAGCGGCGATCACCTGGTTGCTTCGGCGCGATCGGTCAAAGGATATGATTTGTACAGCACACTAGAGGCATGCAGCGACACCATGATTCAGTTTGGCGGACACAAATATGCTGCAGGGCTGACCATTAGAGAAGATCAGTATGACAACTTTAAAGAGCGGTTCGAAAAAGAAGTCGCTAGCAGGATTACAAAAGACCAACTCCTCCCTACTTTACATATTGATCTGGAACTGGATTTTAGTGATATTACTCCAAAATTTTATCGAATTTTAGAACAGTTTGCGCCATTTGGCCCAGATAACATGACTCCTGTATTTATGACTCAATCAGCTGTGGATTCTGGCTTTGGGAAACAGGTTGGTGTCAATGGAGACCATCTGAAGTTAAACTTACAGCAATCCGGAAAATTGTTTTCCGCTATCGGGTTTGGACTTGGTGATCGATTAGATCGTACCCAAAACAACGCGCCAATTGACGTGGCTTACACTATTGAGATGAACGAGTGGAACGGCAATAAGAACTTGCAACTCAAACTCAGGGATTTGAAATAACTGATCTATTCAAACTTTTTCAAGTCAAATTTAGTGCCGTTAAATTGGCCATAGGTATTATGCGTGATCCAATCTCCTAGGTTGATGTAAGTAGCGTTATCGTCCAATTTAATATTCAAAGGCAAATGGCGGTGTCCAAAGACGAAAATGTCGCGATGAGCTTCGCTCAGCTTACGACGACAATATTGTACCAACCACTCTGTTTCCTCTCCTTCAAATTTGACATCTTCTTTTCCAGAAATTAGCTTGTTCTTGACTGAAAGATGTTGTGCAATCTTGACTCCAATATCGGGATGCAGCCATTTGAAACAGCCTTTGAAGAAGGAATTTGTGACTACTTTTTTAAACCTTTTGTAGCCCTTATCGTGAGGCCCTAGTCCATCACCATGACCTATATAAAAATGCTTTTCGCCAATGAGAAATTCTTGCGGACTATGGAAAACTTTTATGTTGAGCTCTTCTTCAAAATAACCATTCATCCACAAATCGTGATTGCCTGTAAAGAAGTAGATCTTAATTCCCGAATCAGAAAGTTCGGCCAATTTACCTAAAACTCGGGTAAATCCTTTTGGAATCACTGTGGCATATTCGAACCAGAAATCGAATAGATCTCCCAATAAAAACAGAACTTCAGCATCACCTTTAATGCTATCCAGCCAAGCTACAAATTGTTTTTCTCTCGGGCGGCTTTCGGCCAAAGTTGGCGCTCCTAAATGGTTGTCTGAAGCAAAGTAAACTTGTTTGCCTTTGGTTATCGGGATCCTCTTAACAAGACTCTTCTCCATTTTTTTTACTTAGAATTATCTGCGGCCACCCATTCTGCAAAGGCAGTTTCTGTTTCTTGAAGTTTCACGGAAAAAAGTTGGATGTGTTCAGGTAAATGGGCCGAAATGGTCTTAGCAAAGTCGATAACCATACACTCACTTGTGGGCTGATAGTCCACCAATAAGACATTGTGCCCTTCGTTTTTTAAGGTCTGCGCCAAATGAACATGAGGGGTGTTTTTATTGAACACCGTAGCGTGATCAAACACGTCAACAATCTCCCTTTTCACAATGGCTTTGAGGTCTCCAAAATCCATCACCATACCATGCTTGACGTGCTTAGCGTCTTTTATGGGGTGTCCAATCACGGTTACGGACAGCTTGTAACTGTGTCCATGCACATTGCGACATTTGCCGTCATAGCCAAACAAGGCATGTCCCGTTTCGAAAGTAAATTGCTTGGTGATGCGAACCCTATCCATTCTATTCATTTAATGCAAATTTACATTATTCTCCTCAAGAATGATTTAATGCCCATCAAAACTCAATCAAGAGCATGAAAAGAAGCTCCTATATTTTAGAATATTATGTATATTGCGCCTCCAAATATGGGGCATTAGCTCAGCTGGCTAGAGCGTTTGGCTGGCAGCCAAAAGGTCATCGGTTCGACTCCGATATGCTCCACATGAAAACCCATTCGACGTGAGTGGGTTTTTTGTTTTTAACAAGTCGGGGCGTATTCAATAGTTTTGGGGAAGAAGAAATGTTTAAACAATTTATCCATATCTTAGGTTCTTTCAACTGAGACTATGAAACAATTGTTTTTTCTTCTGCTAAGCCTCTCATTTTCTGCCCATGCTCAATTGATTTTGCCAGAACGCGAGCGCGCAGCTGTGGTGGATGAGATTTTAAAAGAGCGATTCGAAAACCTCTTACCGGAACTTATGGATCGAACGGGTATAGATATGTGGGTGTTGATTTCTCGAGAATACAGCGAAGATCCCGTTTTAAAAAACATGCTTCCAGCTACGTGGCTCAATGCCCGAAGAAGAACGATAATTCTATTTTACCGAGATTCTGAGAAGAACACCCTTGATAAGCTAGCCGTAGCACGCTACAATTTTGGAGAGAACATCCAATCTGCTTGGGACAAAGACAAGCAACCCAATCAATGGCTAAGACTAATGGAGTTGATAGAAGAACGCAACCCAAAGTCCATTGGATTGAATTATTCTAGTCACTTCAACATTGCTGATGGTATAGACCACACTGACTTCGAAGAGTTTATGGCCTACCTCCCTAAGAAATTTCACAAAAGAGTAGTGTCAGCTCAGCCTCTTGCTACCGCTTGGATTGAAACACGAACAGATCGCGAAATGGCAATGTATTCTCATTTGGTTGATATCACTCACGACATCATTGCCGAGGCCTTTTCGGAAAAAGTCATCATCCCTGGCATCACGACTACGACCGACGTGGAATGGTGGATGAGAGACAAGGTAACTCAGCTCGGACTGGAAACTTGGTTTCACCCTTCTGTCGACATTCAACGTTCACAAGAAGTCTTGGGCGACCACCTCTATGCTTTTTCAAATCGACCACAAGAAAACGTCATTCTTCCGGGGGATTTGGTTCATTGCGATTTTGGTATTACCTACTTGCGCCTCAACACCGATTGCCAAGAATTGGTCTATATACTCAAACCTTTTGAAACAGAAGCTCCTGACTTTTTAAATCAAGCATTGGCTGAAGGCAACCGCCTTCAAGACCTCCTCACCGGCAATTTTAGGTCAGGAGATTCTGGCAATACCATTCTAAAAAACACCTTAGAACAGGCAAAAGCAGAAGGTCTTAGGCCTTCGGTGTATTCTCATCCTCTTGGTAGCTATGGCCATTCTTCCGGACCTACCATTGGCATGTGGGACGCTCAGGATGGTGTGCCCGTTAACGGCGACTATCCTCTACTCTCTAATACTGTTTATGCCATTGAACTGAATACTACTGTTCATATTGAAGCATGGCAAAGAGACATCAGAATCATGCTTGAAGAAGCTGGATTTTTTGGCAAAGACGGTTTCCGCTATGTCAGTGGCCGTCAAACTAAACTTTTAACAATTCCGAGAAGTCAAAACCACTTAGGACAATAATTTAATTCATTAGCCATGAAACATTACTTTTTAATACCCTTGACATTGCTTTCCCAATTCCTCTGTGCCCAACCCGATCTCAGTAAGGCCACCAAGTCCTATTCGGGTTATTTTGATTTTTATCATTTTGAAGATACAGACCAAATATTTCTAGAAGTAACCAAACTCGATGAGGAGTTTTTATATGTCAATGCTTTAAGTCAAGGTCTTGGCAGTAACGACATTGGCTTAGACAGAGGTCAGCTTGGCACTACTCAAGTGGTTTACTTTCAGAAAGCTGGGAACAAATTAATGTTGGTACAGCCCAATCAAGAATTTAGAGCCATCACAGAAAACACCGCGGAAAAAAAATCCGTTCGAGAAGCCTTTGCGAAATCGGTACTATTTGGATTTCCAATTGTCAAAAAAACAGCCAAGGGCTATTTGATTGATCTCACCCCATTCATCGTCCAAGATAGCCATGGTGTGTCAGGTCGTCTGAAGGGATCGGGTCAAGGCAGCTACAGTTTAGACAAAAGTCGTTCGGCGTTAGCCTTAGATCAAACTAAGGCATTTCCAAAAAACGTTGAGTTTGATGCCATGCTGACATTCAGCGGCAGCCCTACAGGCAATTATATTCAATCAGTGGCTCCCAACGCAGACTTCGTAACCACCTATCAACACCATTCATTCATCGAACTTCCTGATAATAATTTTGAGCTCCGGGCCTATGACCCCAGGAGCGGGAGTTATCCTTTTTCATATATGGATTATGCCACTCCCGTCAACCAATCCATCACTAAACGCTTCACAACACGCCATCGATTGGAAAAGAAATTTCCTGACCAAGCCATGAGCGAAGCTGTGGAGCCCATAGTTTACTATCTTGACCCAGGAACTCCGGAGCCTGTTCGCTCCGCCCTTCTCGAAGGTGCCAGATGGTGGAACCAAGCTTTTGAGGCAGCAGGCTATGTCGATGCCTTTCAGGTAAAAATGTTGCCCGAAGAAGCCGATCCTTTAGACATTCGTTACAATGTAATTCAATGGGTGCATCGCTCGACCCGCGGTTGGAGCTATGGCGCGAGTGTAACCGACCCTCGTACCGGAGAAATCATTAAAGGCCATGTCAGTTTGGGGAGCCTTAGAATTAGACAAGATTATTTGATCGCTCAAGGATTGTCAAACGCTCCATTTGCAGAAAATGGTTCTGGGGATGGCGCAATGATGGCATTGGCTTTAGCCCGCATTCGGCAGCTCTCGGCTCATGAAGTTGGGCACACTTTAGGATTTCAACACAATTTTGCCGCTAGCACCAATAATCGAGCTTCGGTCATGGATTATCCTCACCCTTTAATCGCTCTAAAAAACGACCAAATTATATTTGACGACGCTTACGACACTGGCATTGGCGAGTGGGACAAGGCAACGGTAGCTTATTCATACTCTGATTTTGCCGAAGGCATAGACGAAACTAAAGCCCTCAATGACATTCTGAACAAAGCCTATGGGAATGGATTGAGATACATTTCCGACAGCGACGCAAGAGCCGCTGGCGGAGCACATCCTTACGCTCATTTGTGGGATGGTGGTTCCTCGGCCTCCGATGAATTATCTCGTGTGATGGCTGTTAGAAAAAAGGCCATTGAGCAGTTTTCTTTGGATAACATCAAGCCAGGAGAAGCTGTTTCCGTTCTTGAAGATGTGTTTGCCCCTATTTATTTTTTTCACAGATACCAGGCTGAAGCAACAACTAAATTGATCGGAGGAGTGGAATACCAATATGCAACTAAAGAGGATTTAGAAACTCCTAAGCCCGTCGATTCTGCCGAACAGCGATCGGCATTATCGGCAATTTTGAAGACACTTCAGGCCAGCGAACTTGCCATTCCGAAGGCCCAACTGGAATTGTTCCCTCCTCGATCGCCGGGTTATGAAAGATCCCGTGAGAGTCTTAAAAGCCAACTTGGTCCTGTTTTTGATCCAATAGGGGCGGCAGCTACCGCAGCCGATTTTACCTTAGAGTTCTTATGCCGTCCCGAACGTGCCTCGCGACTGGTGCTTCAAAAAGCTCAAGATCCGAATCAACTCGACGTGACTGAAATGACCCTATCCGTTCTGGCTCATGTCAAAAACACCACCTATTCGGACCCCTATCTACAAGAAGTTCAGAACATCATCAACAGTCAAATATTGAGCCACTTGTTTGTGTTAACTCAAAACGACAAAGCCTATCCTCAAGTAGGGATTGCGGTCATGACCGCTCTGAAAAACTTTAAATCAGAAATTGGGGGAAATAAAAAACCCTCTTCAGAACAACTATTTGTTCTATCCTTACTAGATCATTTTTTTAATGATCCTAGTGCCTTTAAGGCCATTGAGAGTCCCAACATTCCTGATGGATCGCCCATAGGCAGTGATTGGTGCAGTTTTAACTAGCAATTGTGTTACTATGAAATCTATATCGTTATTTATTCTAGCAATTTTCTCTTCTTTGGGTTTACGCTCCCAAGACAATTATTTGGGTGAAGGGCCCTTCAATCAGTTGATCATCAGAGGGGTTACCTTGATCAATGGAGACGGGTCTCCACCTCGCGGACCTATTGACATTGTCGTTGAAAACAACATCATCAAGCAAATTCAAGTCGTGGGTTATCCTGGCGTTGCCATCAATGAGGCTTACCGGCCTCAACTCAAAGAAGGTGGTAAAGAACTGAACGCCAATGGCATGTACCTGATGCCTGGCTTTGTGGATATGCATGGTCACATTGGGGGTGGAGCCCAAGGTGCAGAATGGGATTATGTGTTTAAACTATGGATGGCTCATGGGGTGACCACTGTGAGAGAGCCAAGTGGCAGAGGTATCGACTACACACTGGATCTCAAGGAACGTTCGGCTAAAAATAGTATTGTAGCCCCTCGTATTTTTTCCTACACAGCCTTTGGTCAGACCTCAAAGAACTTTAATCCTTTGAACGACGCGCCCATTTCGACGCCAGAAATGGCCAGAGCCTGGGTACGCGCCAATGCCAAAAGAGGAGCCGATGGGATCAAATTTTTTGGAGCAGAGCCAGACATCATGGCTGCGGCATTGGACGAAAACAAAAAGCTAGGCCTAGGATCGGCCTGTCACCACGCCCAGTTGAGTGTCGCAAGATGGAACGTGCTTCATTCAGCAAGAGCTGGCTTGACCAGTATGGAACATTGGTATGGCCTTCCAGAAGCTTTGTTTGAAGATCGAACGGTTCAGAATTACCCCTTGGACTACAATTACCAAAATGAGCAAGACCGATTTGAGGCGGCTGGAGAATTATGGGCTCAGGCTGCCGAACCCTATTCTGACCACTGGAATGCTGTGATGAATGAGCTTTTGGAATTGGACTTTACTCTTGATCCTACCTTTAATATTTATGATGCCAATAGGGATTTGCAGCGCGCCCGCAGAGCAGAATGGCACGAAGACTACACGCTGCCTTCACTGTGGAAATTTTTTGAGCCAAGCAAAATATCGCATGGCAGCTATTGGCATTATTGGGGAACCGAGCAAGAGGTCGCTTGGAAAAAGAATTTTCAACTGTGGATGACTTTTGTAAACGAATACAAAAATCGTGGTGGCAGAGTAACCACTGGTTCAGACTCGGGCTACATTTATCAGCTCTATGGATTTGCCTACATTCGCGAACTGGAATTGCTTCGAGAAGCTGGATTTCACCCCTTAGAAGTCATTCGTTCAGCGACGCTCAATGGAGCGGAAGCTCTAAAAATGGACGATAAAATTGGCAGTGTTCAAATAGGCAAACTGGCCGATTTTGTTATCGTTGAAGAAAACCCTTTGATCAATTTTCAATCGCTCTATGGCACTGGAGCCATCAAGCTGACTGAGGACAATGAAATTGTTAGAGTGGGTGGAGTAAAATACACCATTAAGGACGGCATCATCTACGACGCCAAATTACTACTGGCTGAGGTTAAGGCCATGGTGGACAAGGAAAAAGAAAAAACCAAGTGGGAGCTGAAACAACCTGGTGTTGAGTAAGACAAAGACCTATTGGAAGAATTAATCATTCGTCATCAATGGAATGCAAAATATTAGATCACAGTCACCTCAACGACATGGTTGATTTGGCTCAGCAATTGAACCCAAAACTAGAAAGAGGATTGATTGAAAA
>JALRKI010000085.1 GCA_023254815.1 Flavobacteriaceae bacterium | reverse complement strand
TTTCAGTCTTTGAATCAAATCCTTTTCTTCGGATAAGGGTTGAGAAAAATCTGGAGCCTCAAAGGAAGGGATTCCAGTAAGTTCATCTGCAACTTTCATGGCTGGTCCCAGTAAATCAACATGACCTTTCATGGCTTTTTTGATGAGCATGCCAACGCTTAACATTCTATTGATTTCATTGGTACCCTCATAAATTCTAGCTATTCGAGCATCTCTCCAGGGTGCTTCCATAGGTGCATCTTCAGAAAACCCCATGCCTCCATAAATTTGAAGTCCTTCGTCAGCACAATTCTGCATATCTTCAGAAACAGCGACTTTTAATATTGAGCATTCGATGACGTATTCTTCCACTCCTTTGAGTTCTGCTTCTTGATGTCCATTACCCTCCTTGATGCGTGTGGCAATACGATCTTCAATATCTTTTGCGGCTCTATAAGACGCCGCCTCCCCAACATAGGCACTCGTTGCCATTTCTGCTAATTTCTTTTGAATCGCTCCAAAACTGGAAATTGGCGTTTCAAACTGGATACGCTCGTTAGCGTATTTGGTTGCAGTGTCAGTCACACGACGTTGGGCATCCAGTTCCGCTGCGGCCAATTTGATACGACCTATATTCAAGGCATTCATGGCTATTTTAAAACCATTACCTCTTTCCGAAAGCATGTTCTCGACAGGCACAACAGTGTCGTTAAAAAATACTTGGCGTGTCGATGAAGATCGAATCCCTAGTTTGTGCTCTTCTTCACCTAAACTGATGCCGTTAGATGGATCATTTTCTACGATAAAACCGGTAATATTTTTATCGTTTTCAATTCTAGCAAATACTATGAATAAGTTGCAAAATCCTGCGTTTGAGATCCACATTTTTTGCCCAGTGATTTTGTAATGGCTGCCATCCTCTGACAATACTGCTTTTGTTTTTCCTGAATTGGCGTCGCTGCCTGCTCCGGGTTCTGTCAAACAGTAGGCGCCAAACCATTCACCTGTTGCCAATTTAGTAACATATTTTTGTTTCTGCGCTTCAGTACCATACAATGTAATGGGCATTGTTCCAATTCCGGTATGAGCTCCAAAAGCGGTACTGAAAGAGCCGGTGCCACTCGAAATGTATTCGCAAACGAGCATGGTAGAGACAAAGCCCATTTCCATACCACCATAGGCTTGTGGGACCGAAATGCCCAAAAATCCTAGCTCGCCTGCCTTTTTCATGACCTCTTTGGTCAATTCATAATCTTTCCTTTCAAATCGAGCGCGATGAGGAATGATCTCGCGTTCGTTGAATTCCTTTACCGCATCTCGCATCATTTTGTGTTCTTCGGAAAAGTCCTCTGGGGTAAAGACAGCATTACATGGAGTTTCCTTAACGATAAATTCGCCACCTCTAGTTATGAAATCTGTTGTTTGTGACATGATTATAGGTTTAAAGTTTATATTAGTTTAAATATTCGAAGATTCCAGCGGCTCCCTGACCTGTTCCCACGCACATTGTGACCATGCCGTATTTTCCATTCATTTTACGTTTGCCCATTTCGTCAAACAACTGCACCGATAATTTTGTACCCGAGCATCCCAAAGGATGGCCCAAAGCAATTGCTCCGCCATTGACATTGACGATGTCTTGATTGAGGTCTAAAGTTCTTATAACAGCTAAAGACTGTGAAGCAAAGGCTTCATTAAGTTCTATCAAGGACAGCTCGCTTTGCTGAAGTCCAGCTTGCTTTAGGGCTTTTGGAATGGCCTTTACAGGTCCAATACCCATGATTCTGGGTTCAACACCAACTGCCGCATAACTGACCATTCTTGCAATAGGTTTCAAATTAAATTCTTTGACCATAGACTCACTCATCACCATTACAAAAGCAGCGCCATCACTCATTTGAGAAGAGTTACCGGCGGTTACACTGCCGTTATTCGCAAAAACGGGTCGAAGTTTGCTTAATCCTTCTAAAGTCGAATCGGCTCGAGGGCCTTCGTCTTGAGTAACGGTATAAGATCTGGTAGCCCTTTTTCCGTTGTCGCCAATATAAATTTGATTCACATTGATGGGAACAACCTGATCGGCAAAACGATTTTCTTTCAATGCTTTTAAGGCTTTTTGATGAGAGGCAAGTGCAAATGCATCTTGATCCTCTCGAGATACTTTAAATTGATTGGCTACCGCCTCAGCAGTTAGCCCCATTCCCCAGTAATAATCTTCATGTCCATCCTTAGCTAACTGATAATCGGGAACAGGCTTATAGCCTCCCATTGGGATATAACTCATGCTTTCAACCCCTCCAGCTATGATACATTCAGCCATTCCAGATTGAATTTTTGCGACAGCCATACTGATTGTTTCGAGTCCAGATGCGCAATATCGGTTGACAGTTACTCCTGGCACCTCTTCTGATTTTAACCCCATCAAGGAAATCAGTCGAGCAATATTTAGCCCTTGTTCGGCCTCGGGCATCGCATTGCCAACTATAACGTCATCTATTCTGGATTTGTCGAACTCAGGCAATTGAGACATCAAGTAAGCGATAGTTTCTGCGGCGAGTTCATCAGGTCTTTTGAATCTAAAAAGTCCTTTTGGTGCTTTGCCTACCGCGGTTCGGTAGCCTTTAACGATGTATGCTGTTGTCATCATAATTTCTTGGTCATTAATTTCTTAGGGGTTTTCCTGTCTTGAGCATGTGCTCTATACGCTCTAAAGTTTTTCTTTCACCACAGAGGCTTAAAAAAGCTTCTCTTTCTAAATCAAGAAGATATTGTTCTGAAACCAAAGTCGCTTCAGATAGGTCTCCTCCCGCCATGACATAGGCTAGTTTATTCGCTATTTTATGATCATGTTCAGAAATAAAATGGGCCGATTTCATAGCATCAGTACCGACCAAAAACATTCCAAGAGCTTGTTTACCCAAAACCTTAATATCTTTTCTAACTACTGGCTTGGTGTAGCCTTGGTCTACCATCAACTTGGCATAGGCCTTGGCTGTGGCTATTTGTCTATCTCGATTGACGACCACGGTATCCTTGCCTTTTTGTAATATACCTAAGTCAAATGCCTCATAGGCCGAAGTAGATACCTTTGCCATTCCAATGGTTAAAAAGTACTCCTGAAGGACGTTCAGTTCGACATCATTTTTTCTAAAAGAATCGGAAGCTCTCAAAGTCAACTCTTTCGATCCACCACCACCAGGAATGACTCCAACTCCAAACTCCACAAGTCCAATATAGGTTTCACTTGCGGCAACAACCTTGTCGGCATGTAAAGAAAGCTCGCAACCTCCACCAAGAGTCATACCATGTGGAGCGGTAATTGTTGGAATGGCTGAATAGCGCATCCTCATCATGGTATTTTGAAAATAGGCAATGGCTTGATTTAGTTCTTCGTATTCTTGTTCAACAGCCATCATAAATATCATGGCAATGTTTGCTCCAACACTAAAATTAGCCCCTTGATTGCCAATAACCAATCCAGCGAAATCTTGTTCTGCTATGTCTATGGCCTTATTGAGTCCCGCTAATACATCTCCTCCAATAGTATTCATTTTTGAACGGAATTCAGCATTCAAAATTCCATCACCTAAATCGTGAAGTACAAAATCTTTGTTTTGATATACAGGAGTGTTTTCTCTCAAATTGTTCAAAATAATAAAGGCATCTTGGCCAGGTATTTTCTTATAATCGGAAGTGTTCCTGTCATAACAATAGGTTGCCCCGTCCTTTATGGAATAGAAACTGACTGCACCGTTATCGATCATTTGTTGAACCCATGGAGCAGCCGTCAAACCAAGGTCTGCAATAAGGTTCATTCCTTGAGTCAAACCAATAGCATCCCAAATTTGAAATGGGCCATGTTCCCAGCCATATCCAGCCTTCATAGCGTCATCAATTTTATACAGGTCTTCGGTGATTTCTGGAACGCGGTTAGAAACATAGGCGAATGTTGTTCCAAACATCTTTTTATAAAATTCAGATGCTTTATCACTCCCACTGATGAGAATTGGAAATCGATCAATGACGTTTTCAATTGATTTTGTTTTACTGAGGGTCGGAAAATCTGTCTTTTTCTGCGCAGAATAAGTCAAAGTATTTAAATCGAGGGATAGAATTTCTCTTTTGCCGTTGCTGTCAGTGGATTTTTTGTAAAAACCTTGCCCGGTTTTATCCCCTAGCCAATTATTTTCCATCATGCTTTTGACAAAAGATGGGATTCTAAAATCTTCTCTCTTTTCATCATTGGGACAATTTTCATAAACGCCGTTGGCCACATGTACCAAAGTGTCTAATCCCACCAAATCGGTGGTTCTAAAAGTAGCTGATTTGGGTCTTCCAATGACTGGCCCGGTAAGTCGATCAACGTCTTCCACACTGAGTCCCATAGCTAAAACTTGCTGAAATAAGCTTTGAATGCCGTAGGTGCCAATTCTATTTCCAATAAAGGCTGGAGTGTCTTTTGCAACC
>JALRKI010000076.1 GCA_023254815.1 Flavobacteriaceae bacterium | reverse complement strand
CTTAGCCAGCAAAATCAATACCTTTTGAAATTTACTAAAGAAATAAAAACAGCCATAGTCGTTCTCTCAGGGATACTGCTATTCATTTTTTTGTATAATTATTTGAAAGGCCAAAATCTTTTGGTTGGGTCTAGGACTTTCTATGCGACTTATTCTAGCGTGGAAGGGCTTACCAAATCTGCTCCAGTTACCATCAATGGACTTAATGTGGGCAGCGTTGTAGGTATGGAATTGACTCCTGACGGCAGAAATGTTCTACTTACTTTGCTGATTCAAGACGACATCGAATTTTCGAAGAACTCCAAGGCTCAGATTTACGAAACGGGCTTGATCGGTGGAAAAGCAGTATCTATAGTCTTTGCCCACGATGGGTCTAGGCCAGCTATTAGTGGTGATACCCTGGCCTCTGAAGTCAAAGATGGTCTCACAGAACTGGTCAATCAGCGTTTAACTCCACTTCAAGAAAAGATTGAAAAAATGATGTCGAGTGCTGACGATTTGCTAATAAATGTCAATGAAATTTTTGACGACAGAACAAAGGCTCATTTGAGAGGAAGCGTCGCCAGACTTGACAGTACTTTGGCCAGCATTCAAAGGCTAACTGCTTCGGCAGAGGGCATGTTGTCAAACAATAAATCGAAGCTGAATATCGCATTTGATAATGCCGAAAAATTTACAGAAAATTTAGTGGCGATATCCGATACCTTATCGGAAGCTGATTTGGCGGGAACCATTAATCGGTTGAACAGCTCGCTTGCGTCGATTAGTGCTTTACTCGAAGAAATCGAACAAGGTAAGGGATCTGTAGGTAAAATTTTGAAAGACGATAAGTTGTATGACAATATTGAAGGAGCAACTGCCCAATTGGAGGCTTTGCTTCAAGATATGAAGTTGAACCCCAAACGATATGTTCATTTTTCCCTTTTTGGCAAGCGACCCAAATCATATAATTTAGAAAAAAACAATTCCGAAGAGTTAAATCAAAGACAATAATGAACTATTTGCCAAACGCAATTTTTTTAGTGATTCTGGTTTTTGGGGTGTTTTTTTTCGCTAAGAATGTTGGCAAATTGAAGCGTAACATTGCTCTCGGTAAGAGATTGGAGATTAATGGTTCAAAAAGGGAACGCTGGAACAATTTGTTAATGATTGCGCTAGGACAAAGCAAAATGGTTCGCCGTCCAATTTCTGGAATTCTTCATGTCGTGGTCTATTTGGGCTTTATTGTCATCAATATTGAAGTCATTGAAATTGTTATCGACGGCATTTTTGGTACACATCGAATTTTTTCTTTCTTAGGAGGCACCTATGGATTTCTTATTGGCACTTTTGAAATATTTGCTGTACTAGTTTTACTGGCTGTAGTAGTATTTTGGTGGAGAAGAAATATGCGAAGAATTGCTCGTTTCTTGAATCCAGAATTGAAAGGTTGGCCAAAACAAGATGCCAACTATATTCTGTATTTTGAATTGGTATTAATGACCCTTTTTTTGGTCATGAATGCAACAGATCTATCTTTTCAGGCCATGGATTCAGGCAATGTGGTGAGTCAATTTATCGCGCCATGGTTTTCTAGTTTTTCAAAATCAACCATTCACCTTGTTGAAAGGTCGGCATGGTGGCTGCATATGGTTGGCATATTGATTTTCCTGAATTATTTATACTACTCAAAACACCTTCATATTTTGTTGGCTTTTCCCAATGTTTTTTATGGATCGGTGGCTCCAAAAGGTCAGTTGGACAATATGGAAGCAGTGACCAACGAAGTCAAATTAATGTTAGACCCATCTGCAGATCCCTATGCTGTTCCAATTGGAGATGTCACATCTGTACCTGACAAATTTGGAGCCAGTGACGTGCAAGATTTGAATTGGCTTCAGTTGCTCAATGCTTATTCCTGCACTGAGTGCGGTCGTTGCACATCTGAGTGCCCCGCCAACCAAACCGGAAAACTGCTATCTCCAAGAAAAATTATGATGGACACGAGAGACCGACTGCAGGAGGTAGGTGCAAACATCGACTCGAACAAAGGAATCTTTCAAGATGATGGTAAACAACTGTTAGGGGACTATATCAGCAGAGAAGAGTTGTGGGCTTGCACCTCATGTAATGCATGCGTAGAAGCCTGTCCGATCAGTATCAACCCATTGTCAATTATTATGGACATGAGGCGCTATTTAGTCATGGAACAATCAGCCGCACCAGTTGAGTTGAATAACATGATGAGTAATATTGAAAATAATGGAGCGCCTTGGCCATTCAATCAAATGGACCGATTGAATTGGGCTACTAACGATTAAAAAAAAACGAATTATGTCTAATATTTCTGGAGCTGAAGAATTTTTGAGAGAGACTACAGAGGGTGACCATAAAATCAGCCCTGTTTTACCAGATCACATCAAAAACTATTTAATTGATATTGACGGCACCATTTGTGATGACATTCCGAATGAAGAGCCCGAACGCATGGCAACCGCTAAACTTTACCCTGACGCACTAGAAACTTTAAATCGTTGGTACGATGACGGCAATTTGATTTGTTTTTTTACATCCCGAACAGAAATTCACCGTGAAGTAACCGAAAAATGGTTAAAAGATAATGGATTTAAATACCACAGCTTGCTGATGGGAAAGCCCAGAGGAGGCAACTATCATTGGATAGATAATCATTTGGTGAAAGCCACCAGATTCAAAGGTCAATTCACTGACTTGGTTTCAAAAGAAGTGACCATTCAAGTATTTGATGATCAAACTCATTAGCAACTTATGAGCAACATGCTGAAAATACCAACGATGAGCGAATA
>JALRKI010000071.1 GCA_023254815.1 Flavobacteriaceae bacterium | reverse complement strand
GCCGTAAATTTTTTTTAAGGTGTTAGACATTTGGGGTTAAGCCTTTGGTATGGGCAAATTATCAATTTTTAAATAATTCGCCAACCGATATTTGGGAATATTGTAAAATTCATTCAACTTTTTTTTGTGATTTGAAGAGGAAGTCTTAAATTTAAAGTGTTGAAAAAGAGTATATTGTGAAATATATTAGCCCCAAATTAACAAACAATTAAATTAATCTTTCATTTGGTGAAGACCGATTTATTGTTTTTACAAATTGACCTAAATACGATTACAATTACGACGCCAATGGCAATCTCACCATGGATCAGAACAAAGGGATTACGGCCATTACCTACAACCACTTGAACTTGCCTGTGCGTATTTCCTTTGGCAGTACTAAACGCATTGATTATCTCTACGATGCGGCTGGGACCAAAATAAGGAAAACGGTAGTCAATGGCAGTACCACCACCACTACGGACTACTCGGGTAATTTTATTTACGAAAACAACGTGTTAAAGTTCATTCAGCACGCGCAGGGCTATGTGGCTCATACCTTGAATTCGAGCAATGGCTCGGAGTTCAACTATGTGTACCAATACAAAGACCATTTGGGCAATAATAGGGTGAGCTATGCCTATGACAGCGATAGCAACAGCGTCAAAATTATTGACGACAACCACTACTACCCTTTTGGGTTGGAAATGGAATTTCAAGAAACTTCTAAAAATAGTTTTTCACTGTCCTCAACCGACCAAAAGGTGAAAATCATGCAGCAGCCTGATAGTGGCTATAAATACAAGTTTAATGGCAAAGAACTGGAAGAAGACTTAGGCCTCAATACCTACGACTACGGAGCCAGAAATTATGATGCTGCTTTAGGCAGGTGGATGACGGTGGATCCGTTGTCAGATTTTGAAAATCGACAGTGAATTGGCACACCTTGAACTGCCAAATTTTTTCAAAGATGCTCTTGGACGAAGGTCAGGGAACATTTTTCGTCGTAGTAAAACGGTCCGTTCAGGTGAAATCCGACATGCCCTCCATGTCTAGGGTGTTCAATATAGAAGTTTTTGGACTGCTCGGCAAACGACATGGGTGTGCAAGAAGCCGATAAAAATGAATCGTTTTGTGCGTTGAGCAACAAGACAGGTACTCGAATGTTTTCGAGGTAACCCAAGCTGCTTGAAGCTTTGTAGTAGTGCAAGCCACTTTCGAAACCATGAGCGGGAGCAGTATAAACATCGTCAAAATCTCTCAACCGAGAGATGCCTTTTATATCGGCCTTTTGAATGCGATCTGGGAAGAGAATACTTTTGTGTTTCAGGCGTTTAATCAGATAATGTTTAAAATAAATCTCATAAGGACGGTTATACCATTGATGTAACTCGAGCATGGATCCATAGAGGTCACAGGGTGCTGATACAGCTATCCCCATTTTGATCTCTTTAGGCCGATCTCGATCCTCGCCTAAGTACTTTAGCAATACATTACCCCCCAAGCTAATTCCTCTGAGCACAATGTTGTTGTAGGAATGATTGGCAACAATATGAAGCAATATTTGATGCAGATCCTCAGTTTCTCCTGAATGGTATGAACGATACTTCTTGTTGTATTCGCCGCTACAGCCTCTAAAATTCACACCTACTGTGTCAATGCCGTTTTGATTGAAAATCTTGGCTGCACCCAGCATATAAGGTCGCTTGGAGTCACCTTCCAGACCGTGCAGTAGCACGACTAGAGTGTTTGAAGGACTTGGTGCTCTCATCCAATCGAGATCTATAAAATCGCCATCGGGTAGCGTCAACCGCTCTCTTTCTTGATTTACACCGTTGACTTGCCGAAATAAGCCAGAATAAACCGTTGAGAAATAGCCGTTCTTAAACAAATGAGGTGCGCGGTAGGAGCTATGAACTAGGGGCATGCGTCGTTAAGGTAATTTTTAAAATGTGTTTTGTTTTTGCGTTAACTGAAAACCTCTGATCCGCTCGACGACCAAGAACCCAAACAATCTTCTCCCCCGAACAAAGCACCCATTGTCTGGACTTGTCAAACATGGATACAACCTCGTCTTTCAAATATTTGCTTACCTTTTTTGTACCTGCCATCCGAGCAGGTTGAAATCGGTCACCCGGTTGCCACAGTCGCAAAGTTAATGGAAATTCCAATAAATCGGCATCGACGCAAATGGCAGTAGAAGACGCCAACTCCTGAGTTTCTACCGTCTCAATGTTCAAAGATTGATTTGAAAATTTAATTGTATTTAATTCATTATGAATCAATATATTATCAAATTTTATATCATGTTTTAATTCAAGTAATAAACTGCTTCTGTTTTTGAGTAACCGATGGGTGTCTGAATACATTACCTTGCCACTTTGAGCATCCATGAGAAGAATAATGTCATCCCATTGCGTGAAACCATAAGGAGACAACAAATAGAACAAATAGGTCTTTTTGTTTTGTAAAGGTCTCCATGCTTCTATTGGCAACTCAAAACCATTTGAAGTTTCTTTAATCAAATGTGGTTTAATGGTCAACAAATGAGATTCTAATAAAGCTTGCGCCCCTTGGAGATGTTCTAAAGTATGACCAAACTCCTCTAACAGTTGAGGCCGAAGTGCTAACAATTCAGGCATGACCTTTAATCGAATGGCATTTCTCAAATATTGGGTTGACTGATTTGAAGCATCTTCGCGCCATTTCAAATTGTTTTCTATGGCATAGTTCAAAATATCCTCTCTCGAAAAGTCCAGCAAAGGTCTAATTACCCGGCCGTTTTGTG
>JALRKI010000069.1 GCA_023254815.1 Flavobacteriaceae bacterium | reverse complement strand
ATTGTTGTCTTCATTTAAGATTGATTTTTTCGGCTTATTCACGCTTGAACTTGGAGAACTCGGAGTTTTTAATTTCCCCATCATTTGGCATGTTACCACTTTTTTTGCTGCTCAATTCAAATTCTTTTTTGCCATTGTAGTGGTCAGTATGATTGGAAACGAATACAGCAACCGAACCCTAAAACAGAACCTCATTGATGGTTTGAGTAAACAACAATTCATCCGTTCCAAATTTTACACCATTGTTTTCTTTTCTCTCATATCGACTATTCTCATTTTTGTATTGTCTTTGGGTATTGGATTGTACTATTCCAGCTATAATGAAATTGGCATCATCATTCAAGGTACAGAATTTATAGCGGCATATTTTTTCAAACTTGTTGGTTTTTTTAGCCTGTGTCTTTTCTTTGGAGTCTTGTTCAAACGATCGGCATTCGCTTTGGGATTCTTGTTTGTATTGTTCATTGGAGAATGGATCATTTATGGAATCATGAAATATAATTTCAGAAATAGCGAGAGTAAAATTCCAGAAATTATTCAAGATCTATTTCCTTTAAAATCCTTGTACAAACTCATCGATCAGCCATTTCAAAGAATACTTATTTCAAAATTTCCCGATCAGCAAAATTTGGTCTATGACTATGGAGTTCACCTTGGAGAAATTTTAGTGGTCTGTTCTTGGACCGTCCTTTTCGTGCTTTCGTCATACATTTTGCTTAAAAAAAGAGATTTATAGTATATTTACAAGGATAACCCATCGAAAATGAAATATTTTCTATTCATTGGATTTCTTGTCATTGGAGCCATTGACACCCTTGCACAAGGCGAGGCCAACAACTGGTTTTTTGGAAATGGGGCTGGATTAGTTTTCGATAATCTCACCGGAACAGTAACTGCAACTTCTGCAGCTGCCGGCACTATAAACACTTCTGAAGGCTGTTCTTCAATTTCTGATGTTAATGGTAATTTACTTTTCTACACCGACGGTCGAAACGTTTGGAACAGGAACTATCAAATAATGCCCAATGGTAACTACAATAATGGGACTGGATTACTTGGAGATCCCTCAAGCACGAGCTCTGCTCTCATTGTTCCTAGACCTGGAAACCTAGACCAATTTTATATTTTTACTGTCGACGAGCCCCATCACAACAACGCTTGGGCCTATCCCAACCAAGGTCCCGCCAATGCTGCGGGGAACCCCATTAGTTCATACTCTGAAGGCATGGGCTATACAGTTCCAAGCGCTGATGACGGCTTTAACAATGGACTAAATTATTCACTCGTTGATCTCAGTCTCAACGGAGGAAATGGAGATGTCGATGTGAATGAGAAAAACGTGCATTTAGTTACGTATGATCCAAATGACAGTGAAGAACCCAAATTCAAGTGCAGTGAAAAGATTACCGCCGTTGAACATGCCGACGGGCAATCTTATTGGCTCATGACTCAATTCAAAAATTCTTTCTACGCCTTCAGAATAGACGCCTCCGGAGTCAATACAACCCCTGTGATTTCTACCGCCAGCCCATTAATAACCACCAATGGATACCGTCGAAATGCTATTGGATATCTGAAATCTTCACCAGATGGAAGCAAACTAGTGGTTGCTCACAATCAAAATGGTACTACTCTTGGCCAAACGGATTTTGATTCTGGATCAGCTTGGTTGTACGATTTTGACGACAGCACAGGGATAGTTAGCAACTCCCTAGAATTGAAAAGTGGTGTTTCATTCTATGGTGTTGAATTTTCACAAGATTCTAAAGTTGTCTATTTGTCTGGCGGAAACTCCATTCGACAATACGATTTGCAGGCAACAAATATTAGCGCATCGGAAACAATAGTTCAAAGCAGCTCAAGTTTTTTAGGCGCACTTCAGCTTGGCCCCGATGGTAAAATTTATGTTTGCAACACTTCTAATTCTCAAGCCTTGGACGTCATCATGTCTCCAAATACTGTTGGTAGCGGGTGCAATTATCAATCGAGTGGACAAGCATTGTCCACAGGTACTTTTGCCCAATTGGGACTACCGCCATTCATTCAGTCTTTTCTTGTAGCAAATATTCAATACGACAACAATTGTTTAGGTCAAATAACTAACTTTTCAATATCCAGTTCAGAAACCATACTTAGCATCAATTGGGATTTTGGAGATGGTCAAACCTCTACCGCAATCAATCCAGCAAACACTTTTGGCGCCTCCGGAATTTATACAGTGACCGTGACTATTACTACTCCTACGGAAACAAAAAGTTTCTCTACTGATATAACCATTTATGAAAATCCGGTAGCAAATATTCCAGGAGTGTTAGGTATTTGTGATACCGACAATGATGGACTTACGTCCGTTGATCTGAATGCCTTGGTTTCTGCTCAAGTATTAGGTGCTCAAAGTGCTACCGATTTCCAGGTGCTGTATTTCATCTCGCAAGCCGATGCCGACAGTGGTAACAGCCCCTTAAGCATGCCTTTTTCCAATACTACCAACCCTCAACAGATTTTTGCCCGCATTCAAAACATCCTGAACACCGATTGTTATGATACCACCAGTTTCATGGTGGAAGTCTTCGATACGCCTATTGCCAACCCTATTGCCGATTTGTCCTTTTGTGACGACGGCGCTGACGGCAGCTTGACCAATGGTCAAATGGAAATTGACCTCTCTTTGGCAACTCCTGCTGTGCTTGGGTCTCAAAGTACTGCTGACTTTGCCGTCTCTTACCACACCTCTCAAGCCAATGCCGATGCTGGAACTAGTCCCTTGCCTTTGACTTATTACAATGCCAACGCCTTTTCACAAACCATTTTTGTGCGTATCGAAAACATACTCAATACCAATTGTTTTGATACCACCAGTTTTGTGGTGGAGGTCAATCCCATTCCCACTAGCTTTAACAGCTCTTTGTTCCAATGTGACGAAGATGGCTTTGTTGACGGCTTTACCATTTTCAATTGCCATGAAGCCGACGATGTGCTTACCGGGAATCTTCCAGGACTTTCTACTGCCTTTTACCTCTCCCTAGCCGACGCTCAAAGTGGTAATAACCCTGTCAACGGATATAACTTTGCTAATACCGCTAATCCACAAATTGTCTTCGCCAGAGTCATTGACGATAATACTGGTTGTTTCAGCATCAGCGAACTCGATCTTGAGGTTTCTACTACAGACGTGAGTGATGCCATACTGGTGCGTTGTGATGACGATGGCACTGAGGATGGTTTGGCCAGTTTTGACCTCTCTCTTGCCGACAGCATGGTCCTTGTCAGCGCACCCGCAGGAGTTACCATAACCTATTACACCTCCAATCAAGATGCCCTGCTCGAACAAAATCCTTTGGTAAGCCCTTTTACCAACACCTCGCCTTACAGTCAAAACATATATGCTAGGGCCGAAGATGACAACGCCTGTTACGGCATCAGTCAACTGCTTTTAAAGGTCAACCCCCTACCCTTACTCGATCAAGACCAAAGTCTGATCTATTGTCTTGATACATACCCCAGCGCCATAACCCTCAATGCAGGAGTCATAGGCGGTACAACTGGTCTTACTTTTCAATGGAGTACTGGTGAAACATCGCAAAATATTCAGGTCAATCAAGCTGGAATTTATACCATTACTGCTCAAAATGCCAACGGATGCTCCCAAAGCAGACAAATCACTGTAGTCGATTCTGAAATTGCTACCATCAGCAATATCGCCATCACCGATGCCAGTGAATTCAACTCCATTGCCGTGAGTGTCTCTGGTGATGGTGACTATGAATTCTCGCTCGATAATCCCTTAGGCCCCTATCAAAACCTCAGCAGCTTTGAAAACGTTTTGCCTGGAATACATAACGTCTATGTCAGAGATAAAAATGGTTGTGGTATTACACAAGAAATGGTCTCGGTCATCGGATTCATGAAGTTCTTTACTCCTAATGGCGATGGATTTAACGACATCTGGCAAATCATCGGAGTCAGCGCACAATTTCAACCCGACAGCAAAGTCCTTATTTACGACAGATTTGGCAAATTGATCACGCAAATATCACCCCTACAAGGCGGGTGGAACGGAAAATATAACGGATACGATATGCCCGCTTCAGATTACTGGTTCCACGCTACTCTACAGGATGGAAGATCTTTTACAGGACATTTTAGCTTGGTGAGGTAAACTCCTCATGCTCTTTATAGATGGTCTGCAAACAATATCCTATTTTTGCCCGAAACATTATACCATGACATTATTATTGATGGCTGCAGGTAGCGGAAGCCGTTATGGCAAACTCAAACAGTTTGATGGGTTGGGCCCTAATGAAGAATTCTTGATGGAGTTCAGCATATTTGATGCCTTGGAAAATGAATTTGATCACATAGTCGTCATTACCAAATCCGAGAATCAGTCATTTTTACAGGAATACCTCAAGGAGCGCTTACCAAAAAAAGTGATGGTTGATGTCATTGTGCAATCAATTGCTGACCTACCAGTAGGGTTTCAATATGACGGATTACGCGAAAAACCTTGGGGAACGGCTCATGCTGTCTGGTCGGCTCGTCAGTTTATCAAGGGAGACTTTGTGATCATAAATGCTGATGATTACTACGGAAAACCAGCATTTAAAGCTGCTGCTCAATTTATCAAAAAGAACAATTCTGGGCAATTTGGACTTGTCACGTACAAGCTATCTGATACATTGTCTGAACATGGTGCTGTTTCTAGAGGCCTCTGTAAAGTGGACGAAGGTCGTCTCGTTTCCATTGAAGAGTTTACCCGAATTGAGTCTATTCAAGGTAATATCATTGACCAAATTTCAGGAGTGAATTTACATCCCGATGATTTGGTGTCAATGAATTTTTGGGTTTGTAATGACAAAATTTTCGATTACATCGAGGGTTATTTTAAATCCTTTTTAGCCATTCCAGAAAATTTAGAAAAATCAGAAATATATCTTCCTTTTGTCATTCAGGAAATGATGATACAAGGAGTCACTGAGGTTCGCGCAATTCAAGTAAAAAGTCCTTGGTTTGGGGTGACCTACTATAACGACAAGCTCCATGCCCAAGATGCCATCAGAGGTTTTACGGCTAAAGGGCTATATCCTTCACCCTTGTGGACGAACTGATATTTAGGGAAGTACCAAAGGCAATCCTAAGTTTATCCATTGGGTGATGCCGCCTTCCAAGTTGTATATCTTGACAAAGCCTTGTTTTTCAAGAAATTTGGCGCAAGCACTACTTCGTTTTCCCGACTTACAAAAAACAATAATGGGCTCGGTTGGATCCAAATTCTTGACTTGGGTGCTAAATTCATCGGACAAATAGTCCAAATTATAGCAACCTTCAATAGTTCCCGACTCAAATTCGGCTGGTGTTCTAACATCAATCAATTTATAATCGAATTGAGCAATCAAGTCCATCATTTCCTGAGCGGTAACCATTTCAATAACAGATTGATTTTGGTCCTTACAACTCCACGAAAAAGTGGTAAAGGCGATGAGCAAGACAGAAAAAAGATGTTTTGTCATGAGATAAAGTGTTATACTATAGGTCCTTGCCATTCCATGATACCACCGAGTAGGTTGTTCGTGTTTGCAAATCCCAATTGTTGCATTACGGCACAAGCTTGTGCGCTTCTAGCGCCCGATCGGCAATAAACAAAATAGTGAACCGATTGGT
>JALRKI010000059.1 GCA_023254815.1 Flavobacteriaceae bacterium | reverse complement strand
TATACAACATATAAGGCGTTCCTGTCTCAATCTGTGATTCTAAGATTTTTTCCCAGAGCTCGCGAGCTCTAATGGTTTTACGGCCCTTACCTTCTTTCTCATAACCCATATAAAGGGCTTCAAACTCTGCGCTGTGGTGGTCATAGAGCCCTGGGCATTCATTGGGACACATCAATGTCCAAGTGGAATCTTCTTGCACCCGTTTCATGAACAAATCTGGTATCCACATGGCGTAGAACAAATCACGAGCCCTCATTTCTTCTTTCCCGTGATTCTTTTTTAACTCTAAGAAATCGAAAATGTCGGCATGCCAAGGCTCCAAATAAATCGCAAAACTACCTTTGCGCTTTCCTCCACCTTGATCGACATAACGCGCTGTGTCATTGAACACTTGAAGCATGGGAACCAACCCGTTACTTGTTCCATTGGTGCCCGCAATATAGCTGCCCATGGCGCGAACATTGTGCACTGACAAACCGATGCCTCCAGCCGATTGTGATATTCTAGCGGTTTGTTTGAGCGTGTCATATATTCCGTCGATGCTGTCATCCTTCATGCTCAATAAAAAGCAAGAAGACATTTGCGGCTTGGGAGTTCCCGCGTTGAATAGCGTTGGAGTGGCATGAGTGAAATATTTCTTGGACATCAACTCATAGGTTTCAAAAGCCGCCTCAAGGTCGTTCAGATGGATTCCTATGGCGACCCGCATCAGCATGTGCTGTGGACGCTCGGCAATTTGTCCGTTGAGTTTGAGTAAATAAGACCGTTCTAGAGTTTTAAATCCAAAATAATCATAGCCAAAATCGCGGTTGTAAATGATGGTAGAGTCAATTTGCTCCTTATTTTCCATGATGACTTGATAGACATCGTCTGCCAATAAGGGTGCTGGCTTACCGGTTCTCGGGTTGATGTAGGTGTAGAGGTCAGTCATGACTTCACTGAATACTTTTTTTGTATTTTTATGAAGATTGGACACTGAAATGCGCGCAGCCAGTTTTGCATAATCGGGATGTGCTGTTGTCAAAGAAGCAGCAGTCTCAGCAGCGAGATTGTCTAGGGTGCTTGTCGTTACACCGTCAAACAAGCCTTCAATGACTTTCATGGCAACTTTAACAGGGTCAACAATTTCGTTGAGACCGTAACACAATTTTTTCACTCTTGCGGTGATCTTGTCGAAGATCACTGGCTCTTTATGGCCATCTCTTTTGATTACAAACATAACACTCTCACATTTTTAGCCCGCCAATGGTCTGACCAATGACTCGGCATTACTATTATGCCCTCACGGGCGATCTTATTGTTGGTCTCTGAATGGCTGGTGCTTGGTGGGGCCCCTAGGGCTAGCTATTCAAAGTGATTTGGTAGCCGATTAAAAATCAGCGTTGAAATTAAACTTGTCGACTTCTTCCTCCTTGCTGTAAACTCCAGCCTTTTGGTATTCGGCCACACGCTTCTCAAAGAAGTTGGTTTTCCCTTGTAATGAAATCATATCCATAAAATCAAAAGGATTACTGACATTATAAATAGGCTCGCATTCGAGTTCTCTTAGCAATCGATCGGTTACAAACTCCAGATACTGGGTCATCAAAGTCGCATTCATACCGATTAAACTCACCGGTAGGGATTCGGTAATGAATTCACGCTCAATATTGAGGGCATCTACTATAATTTCTGTGATACGATCCTTTGATACTTTATTGACCAAATGCTTGTTGTGCAAATGAACCGCAAAGTCACAATGCACTCCTTCGTCGCGTGAAATCAATTCGTTAGAAAAAGTTAAGCCCGGCATAAGTCCGCGCTTTTTGAGCCAGAAAATAGAACAAAAGGCACCAGAGAAGAAAATACCCTCGACGGCTGCAAATGCAATCAAACGCTCAGCAAAGCTTGGCGATTCAATCCATTTTAGAGCCCACTGTGCTTTTTTCTGAATGGCTGGGAAAACATCAATGGCTTGAAACAACTGATTCTTTTCGGCTTCTTCTTTAACATAGGTGTCAATAAGAAGAGAGTAGGTCTCACTGTGAATGTTCTCCATCATAATTTGGAATCCATAGAAAAACTTCGCTTCCGAATATTGGACCTCATTGACAAAGTTTTCTGCCAAATTCTCATTGACAATGCCGTCACTAGCAGCAAAAAAAGCCAAAATATGTTTGATAAAAAACCGCTCGTCATCATTAAGTTTGGTGCTCCAATCGGTCAAATCTTGATGCAAATCGATTTCTTCAGCAGTCCAGAAACTCGCTTCCGATTTCTTATACCAATCCCAAATGTCATGATGTTCAATAGGAAAAATTACAAATCTATTCTTGTTTTCTTGTAAAATTGGCTCGACCGCTAACGACATGATAAAATGTATTGATTCTATTTTTTTTTGACCTAACAAAGATTGAAAATGTCGTTTAAAATTGAAAGGCTTACTTATAAACATTGGCTTGAAGTTTTTAACAAGGTGTAATACAAGCCCTACAAAATATTTACAAATTAATTTTAATTAAAGTATTCAATATCAATGAGTTAAATCAATAAAATCGGACTTGATTGGGATTTCAGTGTAAGAAAAAGTGAAAGCAACTTTTTAAAATGCCCGGGCATTTTCAGAGAGGAGTTTGCCGACGATGGTGTTCATCTAATGCACGGTACCAAGACATTCCAAATTTTCGCACCAAAGCCTCTTTAACAAACTGATAAACGGGTATTTTTTGAATTTTTCCCAAATCACATGCGGCACTGCAAATGGGCCAATGGTGGTAATTCAAAGCGGTGAGTTCGTCCAGTTCCAAGGCGCGGACAGGATACAAGTGACAAGAGAGAGGTTTTTTCCAGTCTATTGCGCCTTCGCGATAGGCTCTTTCGATGCCACACAACGCTGTCTGTTTGTCGTCAAAAACTACATAGGCGCATTCATTGCCATCGACCAAAGGGGTTTCAAACTCGCCTTGGTCGTTAGTTACACTTGTACCTTGAGCAGCAATAGCTGCTCGACCTTCGGCTCTCAAAAAAGGCTCAACACTTTTGTAGATGTTATTGAGTATAACTGTCTCATCCTGAGATAATGGGGCGCCGGCCTCTCCAGCCACACAGCACTTGCCATGACAGGCATTGAGGTCACATGCAAATTGCCGCTCCAAAAGGTCTTCCGATATTAAAGCATTGCCTATTCTTATCACAGGACAAATATAGGAGCAGATTTGAAATAATAAGTCCGACATCTGGACTTTACCTATAATATTGAATGGTGGTTTGACTGTAGCGCTATATCTTTGCAGCTCAAACAATTCTCAATGGAAGTAGATTTTAAGGAAATTTTTACCGCATTTATGATTTTGTTCGCGGTGATTGACATCGTTGGCAACATTCCTATCATTATTGACTTGAGACAAAAAGTTGGGCACATTCACAGTGAAAAGGCCACGCTCATTGCTGCAGTTATTATGATTGCCTTTTTATTCTTGGGAGATAGCATTCTTAAGCTCATCGGCATCGACGTGCATTCTTTTGCGGTTGCCGGTGCTTTTATTCTTTTCTTTATCGCCTTGGAAATGATTCTCGGGATTACTTTGTACAGAGATAGCGGCTCGAATATAAAAACTGCCAGCGTTTTCCCTTTGGCTTTTCCCTTGATTGCCGGTCCTGGAAGCATGACAACGCTGATTTCTTTGAGAGCAGAATTTGAAATTCAAAATATTATTGTTGCTATTATTGTGAATGTTTTGGTGATTTATGTGGTGCTAAAAACTTCTAAAACCATAGAAAAAGCAATCGGAGACAATGGCATCAACATCATTAGAAAAGTATTTGGGGTGGTCCTATTGGCCATAGCTGTAAAATTATTTACTAGTAACATTGGAATGCTATTGAAGGGATGATCAGATTAACCTACATACTCAGTGCAATGGCCCTTGGGCTAATCATTTTCAACGCGACTAAGGTCAATTGGTCTGATCCCTTTGAAGGGGAATCGCTGGTAGCCATAATTTCAGTATTGGCTAGCGCTTGTGGCATTTTGCTGTTGGGTATTCTAAGGCTTTCTATTCGAGTTAAAAAGGCCAGTGAAAAAAACTAGTCTTCGAAAGGGAGGTGTGTTATTTCGACTCCTGCTTTCACCAAAAAATCGACCCCTGAGGTATCTCTATAGGCTTCACTAAACACAACTCTGACAATACCACTTTGATGTATCAGTTTGCTGCATTGCTGACATGGAGACAGGGTAATGTACAAAGTTGCACCTTTACAGGATTGAGTAGAGGCAGCGACTTTCGATAAGGCATTGGCCTCAGCGTGAAGCACATACCATTTCGTATACCCCTCTTCATCTTCACAAAAGTTTTCGAATCCAGAAGGTGTTCCGTTGTATCCGTCAGAAATAATCATGCGATCTTTAACGACTATGGCTCCCACTTGTTTGCGCTTGCAATAGGACAGTTTTCCCCATTCGCGGGCCATTCTCAGGTAGGCACGATCATATTTTTCTTGTTTTTTACTCACTGAGGAAAGTTTTTGACTAAAATTGGAATGACCAAACCAATCACCAAGGCACTGACAAAAAGTACCCAATCACGTCGTGAAAATCTGAGGATGAATTGGATGAACATTCCCAACAAAAGAGTTAATAAGGATAAGGCTAGCAGGCCTACAAAAAGACCAAAATTGTAGGACAGCAGTCCAACAATTGCAGTGCTGTCGGCGTTCAATTGACTTGAGAAAGTTTCTGTAGAAATAAAGCCATGTAATCCCCCTAAAATCAATGATATAAAGAATAACACTCCGAAAAAATCTGTGCGTTTACCTTTCCGCTCCTTAAAGACATTGTACAACCCTATAAACAAAACAATTAATGGATTGATGAAGACCAAAGACAGGGTAACCTCCATAATGGAATAAAAGGAGAGCGAAAGGGTTATCAAATGAGTCAAAGAAAAAGCGGCAATCCAACCCAGCAAATATTTCCAATGATCAAAGGCGAAAGGAACCGTTAGAACGACCACAAACAAAAAGTGATCCCACGCAGACCAATTGAAGATGTGGAACAAACCCGATTGAAAAAAAGAAAACATTTGATCTAACATAAATAGAATAACCGAACCTTAACAGTTTGAGGTAAAGATAATTGCTTTTTGGGAATATATCTTAAAGCGTCTTAAAGGTCTTTAGTCCACATCTCAAAAAGTCGGCAAATTGGGATGCATCTGGAGTGTAGCCAATGGGCTGGGTTAAGATCTCATTGCCATCGGGACTCAGCAGCACATAGTATGGTTGAGAATTGGTTTGGAAATAGTGAGTTTGAAAATTCGCCCATTTATGACCGTAGTTCTGGAGCAAACGGGTACCACCGCCAACGCGATTGGCTTCCAGTTGCTGTTCTTCGGGCAAAGGTTTCTTATCATCCACGTACAGGGAAATCAACACATAGTCGCTCCTTAAAAAATGATCAATGGTTGAATTTGGCCAAACATGCTCCTCCATTTTTCTACAATTGACGCAGGCGTAACCTGTGAAATCGAGGAGTACCGGTTTATTTACACTCTGGGCATAGGCCAATCCCTGTTTGAGATCCTTGAAACAATCGAGGTTATTTGGACAATCGTTAGGATGAAAAACACTGTATCCAGAAGGAGGAGTCAGCCCGCTCAGCAATTTCAGTGGCACGTATCCTTGCGTTTCGGGGTTCACTCGAAGCCCCGATATCAAATAAACGACAAAAGCAAAAGCTAGAAATATACCCGAAATTCGGGAAAAATTGAATTTTGGTTTACCACCGTCGTGGGGAAATTTGATAACCCCCAGGAGGTACAGCACAAGTCCAGTGAAAATGAGAATCCAAAGCACTAAGAACAATTCAATTTTCAAAATTCCCCAATGCTGAACAAGGTCGGCGTTGGATAAAAACTTTAGTGCCAAAGCCAATTCTAAAAACCCTAGAATAACTTTTGTGGTATTGAGCCAACCTCCAGATTTTGGCAAGGCTTTGAGCATATTAGGAAATAGGGCAAACAGTGCAAACGGCAATCCTAGGGCCAATCCAAATCCACCCATACCCACCGTGAGTTGCCAAGCTCCACCGTCCGAAGACAACGAGCCCGCGAGTAAGGACCCCAAAATTGGCCCTGTACAAGAAAACGACACTAAGGCCAAGGTTAAGGCCATAAAGAAAATCCCTAATACCCCTCCAATACTCTCACCTCGAGTGGTTTTGGACATCCAACTGTTGGGCAGGGTTAATTCATAATATCCAAAAAAGGAAAACGCAAAGGCTATAAAAATGACGAAGAAAATAACGTTGAGAACCACATTTGTAGAAATGTCGTTCAAAATATCGGGATTTACTGAATCCAAGAGGTGGAATGGAATGCTGAAAACCAAATAGACTAATACTATAAAAAAACCATAGAGACCTGCTTTGGCCATGCCCGAGCTTCGGTGATCACTTTTTTTGGTAAAATAACTCACTGTCAGAGGTATCATCGGAAAGACACATGGCGTTAAGAGAGACAACAAACCGCCCAAAAATCCTAGCGCAAAAATTCGCCACATCGAAGAAGTATCTTCTGAGTTTAAGGCACTCCCGCCACCATAAAGCTGCTCACAGCCGCTATTCAATAACTGCAAATCGGTAGGTTGAATACCATAAAGCGCTTCGTTCAATGCGGCGTCATTGACTGAATTTGAGGAGGTTTCAGCTATAAGCTCTGACCCTTCATCCGACAAATTAATTTCGAAATTCCAATCATCAGGTATGCACTGGCTGTCATTGCATGTCATAAAAGTCACTGAACCAGTAATGGTCAAAGGCAAGTCGCTTACTTTGACCCGCTGAACAAATTTGGCATAGTCGTGAAATTTTTTTACCATGACATTGTTAAACAACGGCTCAGGTTTTGAAATCAATCGGTCAACTTCCTCGGTTGGTCCGCCAAGCAATTCGATACCAGTATTCTCATTAAATTCAAAAACTGTTGGAAGAGGACCTTCTTCGGTTTCCTCGATGGAATAAAGGGCCCATCCGTTTTCAATACTCGCATTAAAGACAAGGTCATAGGTTTGATTATCGATCTTTATTGCCTTGACTTGCCATTTTACAGGCTTTAAAATTTGGGCGTTTAATACACCCCCGAGAATGAGAACCGCAACTGAGAAAATTAAAGGTCTTAAACGCATATCAGAATTGATTTTTGATGACTTGGAAAACAAATGTAAGTAAACTTAGGTCCTGAAACCAAGAAAAATGATGAGAATAGAGTATCGAAAAAAAATTAGAGAATTTTACCAATCACCCATTTCATTTCGGAGGCTATTTGGTCAGACCTCAACTTGTATTCCTCTAGCTCATTAGGGGTACCGTC
>JALRKI010000024.1 GCA_023254815.1 Flavobacteriaceae bacterium | reverse complement strand
AGAAAAGAACGCTACGGGCACATTGTTGTTAACCGCCATATTGCGAGCCATAGAAAGGGTTAAGGCAGTTTTACCCATACCAGGTCTAGCCGCAATGATGACCAAATCACTCGGCTGCCATCCTGAGGTCACCTTATCAACTCTTTCAAATCCTGAAGGAACACCGCTAAGGCCCTCTTTGTTGGCTATTTCTTCAATTTTCTTTTTGGCCTGAATGACTAGGTCCTGAGCAGTTTCTGTCGATTTTTTGACATTACCCAAAGTGATGTCATACAGTTTAGATTCGGCGTTGTCTAGCAAGTCAAATACATCCACAGACTCGTCATAGGACTCTTCGATGATTTCGCTGGAAATTTTAATCAGACTGCGTTGAATGAATTTTTGAAGAATAATTCTCGCGTGAAATTCAATGTGCGCCGATGAAGACACTTTCTGGGTCAAAGAAATCAAATAGAAATCTCCTCCAACTTTTTCCAATTTGCCCTCTTTTTTTAGTTGACCTGAAACGGTCAACAGGTCAATAGGATCACTCTTTTCAAAAAGAATGATCATAGCAGCAAAAATGTGTTGATGAGCTTCTTTGTAAAAAGATTCGGGAGATAATAAGTCCACTACCTCATCTACTCCTTTTTTATCTATCATCATAGCGCCTAGAACGACTTCTTCTAGGTCTAATGCCTGTGGTGGAATTTTACCTCGTTCTAGTTGAATTAAGGTGCTTTTATCGATTTGGTAGCCTTGAATTTGTTGAGTTGGTTTCATTTGGTAAACCTAAATAAAAGATTGCGACTTAAGCTAAATTCGGATCATCCGAATATTCACTAATGTCAAACATTTTGTATGTTAATAAGTATAAGAAACTTGTTAATAGAACAATAAAAAATTAACCTATTCTGAAGTTATTCTTCAAACACGCCCATTTGAGCGTATTTCTCCATTCGAGTTTCAATTAATTTTTCGGAGGTTAAGGCTCGTAATTCTTGAAAAGATTTTACTATAGCCTTACTGACCGATTTAAAGGCCTCTTCTCTATTTTTATGAGCACCTCCTAGGGGTTCCTTAATTATTTGGTCAACCAAATTTATGCTCTTCATATCGTTAGCAGTAAGTTTGAGAGCCGATGCAGCTTGTTCTTTGTATTCCCAACTTCTCCACAAAATGGAGGAACAAGACTCTGGAGAAATCACTGAATACCAAGTATTTTCCATCATTAGAACCCTGTCTCCTACTCCAATACCTAAAGCACCTCCCGAGGCGCCTTCTCCAATAATGACAACAATAATCGGTACTTTGAGACGAGTCATCTCGAAAATATTTCTTGCAATAGCTTCGCCTTGGCCTCGTTCTTCAGCCTCGAGTCCCGGGTATGCACCTGGAGTATCGATTAAGGTTACCACAGGCAATCCAAATTTTTCGGCCGATTTCATCAATCGAAGGGCTTTGCGATAACCTTCAGGACTGGCCATTCCAAAATTTCTAAATTGTCTGGTTTTAGTATTGAACCCTTTTTGCTGGCCGATAAACATATAGGATTGATTTCCAATTTTACCCAGTCCGCCAACCATGGCTTTGTCATCCTTGAAGTTTCTATCTCCGTGCAGTTCTAAAAAGGTATCTCCACAAATAGCTCGAATGTAATCAAGGGTGTATGGGCGATTCGGATGACGAGATAGTTGGACTCTTTGCCAAGGTGTGAGGTTTTTATAAATTTCGATCTGTTTGGCTTTAAGCTTTTCTTCAATGGCCTTACAAGTTATGGAAACGTCCACATCACTCTCTGAACCAATTAGTTGACATTTGTCATACTGTTCTTCCAATTCCTTAATTGGTAGCTCAAAATCTAAATATTCCTGTTGTATCATATTACTATTAGGTACTTGAGTAATCTCATACGAACTTAGTAAAAAAATAATAATTAGTTATTAGAAAATGTTTAGACTTTCAAACGATATCTGCGTTTAAATACCGCATTCAATATTACTGTGACTATGATAATAAATGCTCCAAAATAAAACGAAAATGACATTTTTTCGGTATCTGGGAAAAACAAAATAGCCAGTGCTATGCCGTAAATAGGTTCTAAATTGTAGGAAAGAACAACGGTAAATGGACTTAGATGCCTCATAACTTTAACCGCAGAGATAAAAGCATAGGCTGTGCATACTGAAGCAAGAATCGTCAGATAGGCATAGTTAGACCATCCAATGTCAAAAAAACTTGAAGAAAAGCCTTGATCTAAAAATAAAATCCAAAGCGTGATGAACAATATTCCGAACAAAAATTCGTAAATCGACAAAACTGTAGGGTCGTAAACCAATACGTGTCGACCGTTTAAAACAGCAAACAAAGTAGAAAATAGCGCTGAGGCAATGCCCAAAAGAATTCCATTAATAAAATGAAATGCGGTATCTGTTATGATATAAACCCCAACAAAAACAGCCAATCCTAGGAGGATTTCGTATCCTATTATGCGTCGTTTGAAAATAATAGGCTCTACAAAAGAAGCAAAAAAAGCCCCTGTAGAAAACATGGCTAAGGCGATAGAAATGTTAGCAGCTTTTATGGAAGCAAAAAAAGTTATCCAGTGCAATGCTATAATTACTCCGGCAATAATAAATTGAACTATAGCCTTAAAAGGTACGGCCATGTTCAGTTTCATGTAATGAGCATAGGTATACATAAAAATGACAGCCATCAACATTCGAAACCAAACCAAATGAACAGCTGAAATAGTTATCAATTCACCAAGAATTCCAGTAAAACCAGCTATAAATACGAGAAGATGCAGCTGCAATTGGCTGTTTAACTTATCGTCGCGCATAATTGATGAGGTATAAAGCCAGAAACCCGAAAAAAATGTTTGGAGTCCAAACCGCCAATAGAGGATCAAAATTGGACTGATCTGCGAGTACTCCAAAAATTTTATCGAAAAAGACATAAATCATGGCAACCGCCATTCCAAAAGTCAAATTGACGCCCATGCCACCCCGTCGTTTAGCCGAAGAAACGGCAACTCCAATGATTCCCAAAATGAACAAGGTTACGGGCACACTCCATTTCTTGTACTTTACCACCTTGTACCGATCAATGAATGACGACCCACGGCTTTCTTCTTTATCAATAAAAGAAGTCAACTCATTATAACTCAAAGTTTCCGCTACATAGCTAACAGGGGCAAGATCTCCAATATCAAAAGGCAGGATGGTATCTAACCTTCTCTTGTCTTCAATGCGGTCTTTGCCCTTACCTCCAATAATTCGTTTGGTGTACCCAGTGAGTCTGAACAAACTGTCCGCCTGATTGTATTGAATGTTGGTGGCTTCAATCCGAAAAAGCAGACGGTTTTCTTTGAAGTGTTCCAACGTAAAATACGTGCCTATTTTAGTTTCTGGATTAAAATTATTGACATAAATAATTTCATTGGGGTTAATTTGACGATATATATTTTGACCGTTAGTGGGAGAAGTTGAGCTTACATATTTGTAAACAAAATCATTATAACCCCTACTTGCATTGGGTACTAAGTACATTCCCATCAACAGTGAAACTGTAGCAAGAATTCCAATACCAATAAAGTACGGTTTCAAAAATCTGTTGTAAGAAACTCCAGAACTCAGAATTGCGATGACCTCAGTATTATTAGCCATTTTTGAAGTGAACCAAATTACAGAGAGAAAAACAAAAAGGGGAAAAAGTAAATTGGCAAAATGAACAGTGAAGTCCATATAATAGGCCAAAACCACCTCAAGTTTGGCATTGTTTCTTAGAATATTATCGATCTTTTCGGCAATATCAACCGTAATACCAATTGGTACAAAAAGCAACATCAATACCAAAAAAGTACCAAAGAATTTTTTTAAAATGTACCGATCAATCAGTTTCATTTCATCAATTTTACTTTACAGACGCTGATTCATTTGTTTTACCATCATATTTTTCCAACTGGCGAAATCACCTTCGATGATATGCTTCCGAGCTGTCCTAACCAACCACAAATAAAAGCCCAAATTGTGAATTGTAGCTATTTGTTTTCCCAAATATTCATCAGCCAAAAACAAATGTCTCAAATAGGCCTTACTGTATTCAGTATCTACAAAGGTATATGCTGACTCATCAATTGGGCTATAGTCCTGTGCCCATTTCAAGTTTTTGATATTAATCGTTCCATGGGCAGTAAACAACATGCCATTTCTGGCATTTCTCGTCGGCATTACACAATCGAACATATCAACACCCAGAGCTATATTTTCCAAAATATTAATTGGAGTACCAACCCCCATCAAATATCGCGGTTTCGACACGGGTAGAATGTCGCAAACCACCTCCGTCATAGCATACATTTCTTCGGCGGGTTCTCCAACCGAAAGTCCACCAATGGCGTTGCCAGGTGTATCCGCTTCAGCAATAAATTCGGCAGATTGTATTCTCAAGTCCTTGTAAACACTACCTTGAACAATGCCAAAAAGGGCTTGTTGGTGACCATAAAGAGGACTCAAAGTTTTGAAATGATTGATACAACGGCCCAACCAGCGATGGGTCAAATGCATGGACTTTTGAGCGTATTGATAGTCACAAGGATAAGGAGTGCACTCGTCAAAGGCCATGATGATGTCAGCGCCAATATGTTGTTGAATTTCCATGACATTTTCGGGAGTAAAGAGATGATAGCTTCCATCTATATGGCTTTGAAATTTCACTCCTTCTTCGGTAATTTTTCTTTGTTCAGCCAAAGAATATACCTGATATCCGCCGGAATCGGTCAAGATGTTACGGTCCCAATTCATGAATTTGTGCAATCCACCGGCTTGTCGAATAATTTCAAGACTAGGTCTCAGGTAAAGGTGGTAAGTGTTCCCGAGTATAATATCGGGGTTAATGTCATTTCTCAATTCCCTTTGATGAACCCCCTTTACAGTTCCTGCAGTACCTACAGGCATAAAAATAGGTGTTTCTACCGTACCGTGATCGGTAGTGATGGTTGCCGCTCGGGCTTTTGTTTCTGTATCGCTACAAAGTAGATTGAAATGCAAATCTCCAGGTTATGAATTTGGCCAAAGATAATTACAAATGCCCGTATGCAACCAAATAGCTTAATAATGTTAGCAAATCGTTGATAAATGCTCCAAAGCAAGTCTAAGTCAGCCTAATGAAAACTGTAAATTTGAAAAGAAAATCAAACAACATGCCGAACACTGCTGAGCTTCAAGATTTTACTACCCAAGTTAGAAGAGATATTTTAAGAATGGTTCATCGTGTCAATTCTGGTCATCCTGGTGGATCATTAGGTTGCGCAGAATTCTTTGTAGTTCTCTATCAATCGATAATGAAGCAAAAATTACCATTTCAAATGAACGGTGAAGGAGAAGATTTATTTTTCTTGTCAAATGGCCACATTTCACCTGTTTTCTACAGTGTATTGGCACGATCTGGGTATTTTCCAGTTGAAGAGCTTAACACTTTCAGGCACCTCAACTCTCGTCTTCAAGGTCACCCTACTACTCACGAAGGGCTTCCTGGTGTTAGAATTGCTTCAGGGTCACTCGGACAAGGTCTGTCAGTTGCAATAGGCGCTGCGTTGGCAAAAAAACTCAACGGTGACAGTCACTTAGTTTACAGTTTACATGGGGATGGAGAATTGCAAGAAGGACAAAATTGGGAGGCCTTAATGTATGCCTCTGGCAAAAAAGTAGACAATCTCATTGCAACTATAGATTATAACGGTCAGCAAATTGATGGTTCAACGGACGATGTGATGCCTATGGGTGACTTAAAGGTCAAACTCGCTGCTTTTGGATGGGAAGTTGTGGAGATACTCCAAGGAAATGACCTGGAAGCTATTTTAAAAGGAATGACCGAAGCCAAATCCAAGACGGGACATGGCAAGCCAGTAGCAGTCCTGTTGCATACCGTTATGGGAAATGGCGTAGATTTTATGATGCACACCCATGCATGGCATGGAAAAGCACCGAACGACGATCAACTTGAGATTGGATTGAGTCAAAATAAAGTAACCCTAGGAGATTATTAATACGGCTATGATAAAGACTTATATAAACACAGGTAGCAAAGACACCCGATCTGGTTTTGGTGCAGGATTAGAAGCTCTAGGCAACCAGAATGACAAAGTAGTCGCTTTGTGTGCCGATTTGACTGGTTCACTTAAAATGGAAGAATTTAGAGACCAGCATCCTGACCGATTTTTTCAGGTAGGTATTGCCGAGGCCAATATGATTGGGATAGCTGCAGGACTGACAGTTGGTGGATACATACCTTTTACAGGCACTTTCGCCAATTTTTCGACTGGTCGTGTCTATGATCAAATCAGACAAAGTGTGGCATATAGCGGTAAAAATGTAAAAATTTGTGCTTCCCACGCTGGGATAACATTGGGAGAAGATGGTGCCACTCACCAAATTTTAGAAGATTTAGGTTTGATGAAGATGTTACCTGGAATGACTGTAATCAATACCTGTGACTTCAACCAAACCAAGGCTGCAACAATTGCTATAGCAAAATTGAATGGGCCTGTCTATTTACGCTTTGGGCGTCCCAAAGTGCCCAATTTTACTCCAGACAATCAAAATTTTGAAATCGGCAAAGCCGTTCTTCTTACCGAAGGAACCGACGTCACTATTGTAGCGACGGGTCATTTGGTTTGGGAGGCACTTGAAGCTGCGAAGTCCTTAGAAGGGCAAGGAATTTCTGCCGAGGTTTTAAACATTCATACTATCAAACCTCTCGACGACGAAGCTATTTTAAAATCTGTTGCTAAAACAGGTTGTTTAGTTTCGGCAGAAGAGCACAATTTTCTGGGCGGTTTAGGAGAAAGTGTTGCCAGGGTATTGGCTCTGCATCATCCTGTTCCACAAGAGTTTGTTGCAACTAATGACACTTTTGGAGAATCGGGAACACCGGAACAACTCATGGAAAAATATGGACTGAATGCCGCGACAATCGAAGCGAAAGTCAAAAAGGCAATCGGCAGGAAATGAGCCTAAATTAATCTCTTCTTGAGGCTGTAGAATCAGGGTCTAGATAATTAGGAATGCCGTCGTTATCCGAATCGTCGTTTGTTGGATCACCATCTCCAATGTCATTCGTAGGATCTCCATCCCCATCTCGATCAACGGTGAGGTCAGTGTCAGGTTCCAGATCTTCATCTTTGGTCAACACCCCATCGCCATCATCATCGGCATCATTGAAGTTATAGTTAAAATCATTGTCCGTATCATCAGTCGCCAAGTTCAAATCACCATCAAGATCTTCTAGATAAGAAGGTACATTGTCGGAGTCGTGGTCATTGACACTTGATTGAAACAAGGTAAAAGAAAATATCAAATTGGTATATGGAGGAATAGCTCCATTCCCATCAAAATAGGCCAATCCAGAAGGTAAGAACATCACTCCAACTCCTGGATTGGAATAGGTTACTGTTCCGTCATTATTTAGGACAAAGCCATCAGCTACATTAAATTGCGGCAAAACTCTGCTCCAACCGGCAACCAAATAGGTTAAATCCAACTCCTCTGGATTGATGCGACTGTCAAAAATGGAACCATCAAAATAGGATCCTGAGTATAGGACGCGAACGTCATCAGAAAAATGCGGTCGTTCTTCTCCACCTCCTTGGCGAACGCGTAGAACATAGTACTCATAGTCTACACCCAAGTAGGTAGTGGTATAAGTTTCAACGGCGTTGACAAGAAGAGTTTGATTATCAGGATCGGGCAATTGACCGTCTGCAGGCAAGGCCTCGATTTGTATATCGCTATTGACGACGTTACTCATCGTAGCTAAGGC
>JALRKI010000014.1 GCA_023254815.1 Flavobacteriaceae bacterium | reverse complement strand
ATTTGTCTCAAAATACAAGAGTTAGGATAGAGCGACTTGACAATGGATTTTCTTGCGCAGGGTCAAATTATAGTTGGTCAGAAGAAGAACTGCTCAATGAAATGGAGCTTCATCCAGACCGATTTTCTCCTAATGCTTTGCTGAGGCCTGTCTATCAAGAGGTTGTTTTACCAAACCTTTGCTATGTTGGCGGAGGTGCCGAAATCGCCTATTGGCTTCAGTTGAAATCTTACTTTGATGCTCAAAATATTACTTTTCCAATTTTAAAAATCAGAAATAGTGCTTTGCTGGTGTCCAAACAACAAGAACAAAAATGGATGAAATTGGGTTTGCCCAATAAGGATTTTCTACGTCCTCTCAAGGAGGTCACCGATGAATTTGCTCTAAAAAATGGAGATTGCAAGCCAGATTTTCAAAGCCTATATGATCAGCTATCCCAGCAATTCAATATTCTCAAGAGGCATGCCGAAGCTACCGATCCATCTTTCATGTCAGCGGTGGAAGCTCAGCTGAGTAAGCAAAACAAAGGACTCAAAAATTTGGAAAAGCGATGGTTAAGGGCTCAAAATAAGAAATATGTCCAAAATATTAGGCGTATAGAGGAACAATATCGGGAAGTGAACCCCAATGAGAAAATGCAAGAAAGACACCTCAATTTTGCCTCTTTTTATAACGAATTTGGAACTAAATTCAAATCTGAATTGTTTGACTCCTTGGACCCCATGACGCAAGGATTTTATATTATTTCGATGTGAATAAATTAATACCAAATAAACAAGATCAGCTAAAAATCAATGCTTATTTTTGACCATGAACGATAAGGTACTAATTTTAGACTTTGGCTCCCAATACACTCAGTTAATTGCACGAAGAGTTCGTGAACTGAATATTTATTCTGAAATTGTTCCTTACAATAAAATTCCTGAAAACCTATCGCCCTATAAAGCGGTAATATTATCAGGGAGTCCTTTTTCGGTAAGATCAGAACAAGCTTTAATCCCCGACCTTTCGCGCATCCGACGAAAAAAACCCCTTTTGGCTATTTGCTACGGCGCTCAATATTTAGCACATTTTTCTGGAGGGGAAGTGGGAAGTTCAAAAACTAGAGAATATGGCAGAGCCAATTTGACCTATGTCGATCAAAATTGTGACTTTCTCAAGGGAGTGCCATTGGAAAGCCAGGTTTGGATGAGTCACAGTGATACCATTAATAAACTTCCAGAACATGGAAAACTTTTGGCCAGCACAAAAGACGTGACCAATGCCGCCTTTACTATTGGTGGTGAAGACACCTATGCCATACAGTTTCATCCAGAAGTTTATCACTCAGAACATGGCACACAAATTTTAAAGAATTTTTTATTAGATATTGCTCATTTAAAACAAAACTGGACGCCAGATTCCTTTGTCGAAATGACTATTGACAGCTTGAAGTCTCAATTGGGTAATGACAGAGTACTACTTGGCCTTTCGGGAGGTGTCGATTCTACTGTCGCAGCTTGTTTATTGCATCGGGCGATAGGGAAAAATTTATATTGTGTTTTTGTCAATAACGGCTTGCTTCGAAAAAATGAATACCAACAAGTACTCAATCAGTATATCGGATTAGGACTTAATGTCGTTGGTGTCGATGCTTCAAAGCAGTTTTTGGAAGCTTTGGCAGGAGAAAGTGATCCAGAGACGAAACGAAAAATTATTGGACGTACCTTCATTGAAGTTTTTGACCAGGAGGCTCATAAAATTGAGAATGTTCGATGGTTAGCCCAAGGAACGATTTATCCTGATGTCATTGAGAGCATTTCAGTATCAGGAGGACCTTCAGCAACAATAAAAAGTCACCACAATGTTGGTGGCCTACCTGACTTCATGAAACTTAAAGTGGTTGAACCGCTCCGTTTGCTGTTTAAAGACGAGGTTAGGAGGGTTGGAGCTGCATTGGGATTAGAAGCTCACATATTAGGACGCCATCCCTTTCCTGGACCTGGATTAGGTATTAGGATTTTGGGGGATATAACCGCAGAAAAGGTGAGTATATTGCAAGAAGTTGACGCTATTTTTATTCAAAGTCTGAAAGATTGGGATTTGTATGATAGAGTATGGCAGGCCGGAGCAATACTTTTGCCAATTAACAGCGTTGGAGTCATGGGGGACGAAAGAACCTATGAACAATGTGTTGCTTTGAGAGCTGTTGAAAGTACTGACGGCATGACCGCCGATTGGGTCGATCTGCCGTACAAATTTTTACAAGACGTCTCAAATGCCATCATCAATCGTGTTAGTGGCATCAATCGTGTAGTCTATGACATTAGTTCAAAACCTCCCGCAACTATAGAATGGGAATAAATATATACTAGATGAATATCCAGTTTAGACATATCGCGCTTTTGATCTGTGTTGGTTTCTGGTCAACCACTATTTCCTACGGTCAAAAATTGAGATCTCACATAGTCCGAACCGGCGATACTGCGCTTTTACTCACCGAACTGTATGAAGTTACTCTCGATGATTTATTAGCACTGAATAAGAATTTAAACGAAAATTTAGTTCCAGGAAACACAATTCTGATTCCAGAAACCTACCGACTTAAAGAGCCAATTAAAATGCCTAAACAAGTGTTTAGTCGCTTTAAACTACACAAGGTTAAGGCTGGTGAAACTGTTTTTGGAATATCAAAAAAATATGGGATTGATCAATCTGTTTTATTGGCATTTAATAGTGAGCTGAACAACCAAGGGCTAAAACGTGGCATGAAAGTAAAAATCCCGGTATACCGCACGGAAATGATTTCCAGTTACATCGGAAATGGGCTCAAGCCATATGAAGTGCAGCCTCAAGAAGGGAAGTGGAGGATTTCACAAAAATTTGGTATCAGTACGGCACAGCTTGAATTGATTAATCCAGAGTTAACGGAAACTCTGGCTGCCGGACAAATTATAAATGTCCCTAACATACCTTCAGTCGATCCTGACAATAATGATTTGGACTATTACTATTATGAAGTCCCACCCAAAATTGGATATTTGAAACTTGAGCAAACATTGGGTTTAACACGAGAAGAAATCATAGAATGGAACCCGATTCTTGCGGAAAAGGGCTTGATGGCTGGCATGGTACTTAAATTACCGAAACAAAATATCGAGTTGTCAAAGCCCGATTCCGAAACGAACGAAAGCATTTCTCAAGTCAAATTCACAGATTTGACAGAGAAAAAATTGGCTGTTATTCTGCCTTTTCAATTGGATAATTATGGTACAAATGACCTCTCGGCTCTTAAAAATGTTTTTTCCAATCGCAGTTTTCTAGGCTTGTCGTTGGATTTTTACAGTGGAATGACCTTGGCCTTGGAAGATGTCAAAGCCGCAGGATTGTCTGTAACTGTCGATGTTTTTGATTCGGCTAATGACAAATCTACCTTGACCAAAGTTTTGAATTCAAGATATTTTGGTGATTATGATGCTGTTATTGGACCGATTGACTCGGGCTTGTTTGATGAAACGTCTATCAAATTGAGTGCAGATGAGGTGCCGTGTATAACGCCTTACACTTTGCCAAAAGAAAATAGAAAAAATATTTTTCAAAGTATTCCGTCCGACCTTCAATTGAAGAAAGCCATAATTTCTCATATCCAAAACGACGACACCATTGACCACATTGTTATTGTCTCTGACAGAAATAATCGCAGTCGTTCCAATGAGTTAAAAATTCAATTTCCTCAAGGCAGAATGGTTTATTCCAGAGTGTCTAAAAGTGGAACCGATAGTTATTTTTTAACTGTCGATGAAATGAGAAATAATCTTATCAACGGGCATAATATGGTAATTTTAGAGACCGATAATGTTGGATTTGCTTCAAACGTTGCCAGCATTTTAAACGGCTTGTTATCATCACAACGTGAAATTACCCTAACTACGACACACTTCAATCCAGCATTTGATAATGAAGATTTTTCAAATTCTTACAAAAACAATTTGAAGTTCAGGTACGCAACCATTAACAAACCTATGGACTCCATGCGCAGTAAAAAATTTGTCGATCGTTATCAAGAAAGGTTTCATGTTTATCCCAACAGATACGCGGTTCGAGCTTACGATTTGACTATTGATTTACTCTACAGGCTAGGGATGTATTCCGATTTGGTCACGTCTGTAGGTAATCCTGTGGAGGCTCATATGCTCGAAAATAATTTCGAATATCAAAAATTGCCTAACGGTGGATATGAGAATGTGAGTTGCTTTATTGTTGCTTTTGACAATTATGAATTAAAAATACTATCGCAATGACATCAAAAGTCGTTTACCTGGGTCAATTGCGAACTGAAAACACCCATTTGTCGTCAGGAATGACCTATATTACTGATGCGCCACTTGACAATCACGGATTGGCCTCGGCGTTTTCTCCAACCGATATTGTAGCCACCGCCTTAGCAGACTGCATGCTTACTGTAATGGCCATAAAGGCCGATGCTATTGGCGTTGAACTCAAAGGATCGAGTTGCGAAGTCACTAAGATTATGACCGATAAGCCAAGACGTATCTCTGAAATCTATCTAAAAATGTTGCTTCCCAAGGGCATCTCAGACAAGCATTGCAAAATATTAGAAAACACTGCTAAAACCTGTCCAGTTCATCACAGTTTGCATCCTGACATTCGCGTCAATTGTGACTTTTGTTGGGGATAATTTTACGTTTATACTTTTTACCTTCACTATTGTTCATTGATTTGTAAAAGAATCTGCCCGAATCTGAGACTATTTTTTTAAATTTGTTAGCGTCAAAAACGCATTATGCCAAATACCAAGTATGTATTCGTAACCGGAGGAGTGAGTTCCTCTCTTGGAAAAGGCATTGTAGCCGCTTCTTTAGCAAAACTTCTTCAAGCCCAAGGCTTTAGAATTACCATTCAAAAACTCGATCCTTATATCAACATCGATCCAGGAACCTTAAATCCTTATGAGCACGGTGAGTGTTTTGTAACAGATGATGGCGCCGAAACGGATTTGGATTTAGGGCACTACGAACGATTTCTCAATGTTCCAACCTCTCGAGCCAACAATGTGACCA
>JALRKI010000012.1 GCA_023254815.1 Flavobacteriaceae bacterium | reverse complement strand
CTCAACTAAATCAATCATTAGCTTTTGTAAGGGGAACTGCATCAACATTCTTGAAATGGGTTCATGAATTTAAAGAAAACTGGCTGATGCACAATCACTCCTACGCTTCTGAGCACCCAGTGGATATTGTCATGAGCATATTGTCAAACTATGTTCCTGAATGCTTGGTTAGGGCTTCTGTCAGTTGCCCTGTTTCTGACCTGACTGTCAAGGGAATGTCGCCCGAAGAGTTCGCCGCTAAATTTTGTCGGGCGGTTCGCATAGCCGAAGTAGAACCCTATAGAGCAGTCACGCACAACAAAGGCATCATGAATGGGGTAGATGCAGTAGTATTGGCCACAGGTAACGATTTTAGAGCCGTAGAAGCGGGAGTTCATGCTTATGCGTCAAGAAGTGGTCAATACAGTTCCTTAACTCACGCTAAAGTAGAAAACGGACATTTTTCATTTTGGATAGATATTCCTTTGGCTTTGGGTACTGTAGGTGGGTTAACTCAGTTGCATCCTTTGGTTCGTCTATCCCTTGAAATGCTCCAAAATCCAAATGCACAACAGTTGATGTCAATAACTGCTGTAGCAGGGCTGGCTCAAAACTTCGGTGCCATTGGCTCCTTAGTAACCACTGGCATACAACAAGGACATATGAAAATGCATTTGTTGAATATCGCCAATCAGTTAGGTGCTAACGAGCAAGAAAAAATCCAACTTGTTGATCACTTCAAAACCGATACAGTCACTCCAAATACTGTGCGAGCTATACTCCATAATATCAGAAATACAAACCAATAATGTTGACTTATCACAGCTTTGGTAAATTATTGATGACAGGCGAATATCTTGTTCTCGATGGTGCTTTGGCTTTAGCACTGCCAACAAAGGTGGGACAAAGTATGACTGTACAACCCATTTCCCAGAGCGTAGTACAATGGAAGAGCACTACCGTTGATCAAAATACATGGCTTGACTTTACCCTCAATCTAGAGGAAATCCGCAGTTCAAACCCTTTGGATAATAATCTGGATAACTATCATGTCCTGTTGGCCATGAGGCATATCTATGCACTAAAACCATTATTATTCGAAAATCACGGATATTTGATTCAATCTCATTTGGAGTTTCCCAAAGACTGGGGATTAGGATCGTCTTCTACACTGATCAATAATTTGGCACAATGGGCAAATGTTAATCCCTATGCTCTGAACGCTCAGGTTTTTGGAGGTAGTGGCTATGATGTTGCTTGTGCCAATAGCGATGGACCTATTTATTATCAGCGATTAAATGATCAACCTATTATTCTTCCAGCCCCCTTCGAGCCTGAGTTCCATGAATCATTATGGTTTATTCATTTGAATAATAAACAAAACAGTAGGGAAGCTATCAGTCACTATGCCTCGAAAAGACCTGCTGATTCAAATGCCATTCTGGAAGTGAATGAAATAACGCTGAGTTTGGCACATTGTCAAAACTTAGAATTGTTTTGCAATTTGATAGAGCGGCACGAGGCTATTATATCATCCATCATCGGCAGGCCCAAAATATCAGAATCCTTATTTCCCGACTTTTCAGGATCCCTAAAAAGCCTTGGCGGTTGGGGAGGAGACTACGTCTTGGCCACAGGGTCTGAAACAGTAGTCCGCGACTATTTTGAACCCAAAGGATTCAAAACCATTCAAGCCTATCAACAACTAATAAAAATCTGATCGATTGTCTTGAATGTCAGCTGCAGCTTTCAGTGCGTTGAACGCCTCAGTATTGATATTGCCGACTCTAGTTTGACGAATACGTGTGGCATAGGACAGATATGATTCAAGTACAGGTGCAGGTGTTTTCTTGACCATTTGAACCATATACATTCCATTTTCACCTTGTAGCAAGCTAGTGGTTTCACCATCTTTTAAAGCAAATGCTGCTCCAACAATTTTTGGCTCTCTTCCAACACCTCCCAGTAATGGGTTATTCATTTTAAGCTGGGTAGCAGTTTTTACAGTTTGTCCTTCTGCCGCAGCCAAGCCCTCAAGGTTGGTAGCTAAAGCGCGTTTTCGGATGATTTCTGCCTTCTTGTTTTTCATGATTTGACCGCGAGCTCTTACAATAGCTTTGTCAAGTGACATCAATCCTTCTTCAGTAATTTCAGTCAATTGGGCCACCACATAGCCACCAGTGCTGAGGTTAAAACGTCGAACACTTCCAAGTTCTGTTTCTTTATCAAACGCCCATTTGACAACGGACCTTTGGATGCCAAGCCCAGGAATGCTTTCGTCAAGAATTCTTAAACCACTTACTGGACGAAGGGTATAAGAGTTGTCTTTGGCAACTTTGGCAAAATCTTGTTTTTCGATGGCGATTTCAAATTTAGAAGTGGCATTGAAAACGGAGTCAATTGTTTCTTCCGATGGTTCAATGGGCAAAGCTAAATTGGCAAGCTTTATCAATTTTTGACTGCCAGTTTGATCCAATATCTCGATGACATGATAGCCGAAGTCGGTTCTTACAACATCTATAGAGCCTTTGGAATTGTCAAAAGAAAAATCTTTAAACTCCTCAGCCATTCCAGCGTTGTAAGCAAACCAATCAATAACACCTTCTTTTTCGTTGCTCACCACGTCTGAAGAAAGTGACAATAAATCGGTGAATTTAGCTTTCTTAGTTTTGATAACACCTAGAATGCTGTCTGCTGTTGCCTTGGCTTGTGCTTCAGTTTTTGTAACGGAGGCATCTGCTCTTTGGCCTCCAACAAATGGAATTAAAATATGGCGAACTTTGACAGAGTCTGGTTTTTGAGTGACATCAATGAGTTTCGTAGCAACATAATAGCCTTCTTGAATATAGGGGCCATAGATGTCATTCTTACCAAGATTGTATAGGCTATCCACTAAATTGATGGGCAATTCTGATTTCACTATAAACTGGTCGTTGTAAGCAAAAGCAGAATTGGTTGCTAAAAACCCTGCTACCTCAGTTGTGTTCTTAAATCCAAGAACTGTATCTTGGGACTGTGTAGTTTGGTTGTAGACTACTCTGTTCTCTAACAATTCATCTAATTTAGATTTAACCTGATCTTCATCTGATTTCGAAGGCGTTTCATTAAATACTACGAATTGGAGTCCTCTTGAAGCATCGACAGTGTATTCCTTTTCATGCATTTTGACAAAACTCTTGACGTCGTCATTGGTTGGCTCCACTAGGCTGTCAGGAATTGAAGAAAATGGAATCTGAACGAATTTAAGGTCTGCTACTTCATTTTCGGCTTGGTGTGCTACTTTCCCTTCGTTCAATGTAGCAAATAGGCCAGAGGCCACGAGATTAAAGTAATTGGTTTGTAATGCCCCCTGAGTCAGGTTTTTTTCGAATGCCGTCCAAGATTTATAATCAATTGGAGAACCGCCTAGGAAAGAAAACTCAGGAGATATTTGCTTGAGATTGGCTATAAAACCATTGAGTTTTGCCTCGCTGAAATTGCCAGCATCATCCAAAAATTCGTCATAGCCGCCAAGACTCTGTTTGATTAAATCTATCAATTCTTTTCTTCCGACTTGCATATCCAACTCCTCTCCAATAGACTGGAATATAGCTGAACGCAATTCTTGATCCCAAACAGCATTAATAATTTGAAACGTACTGCTGTTGGGTCCCATTTGGCGTTGTCTGTTCTCCACTTGTTGAGCAAAGTCCACTTGGGATATCTTGATGCCATTGATTTCTCCAATAGTTGTGGAAGGACCACCACCAAATAATGAGCTGTTTTTAAACAAGTCTGTCAAGACAAATGAGAATAAAGCCATGGCAATCACGATGATTAAAACCATTGAGCGTTGGCGAATTTTATTGAGTATGGCCATTTTTAGAGTAGCTTAAATAGTGGGCACGAAAGTAGTATTTTCTTCTTAATTATGAAAGTACGCAACCGTATATGTTGAGACACTCCATGCGATTTTTCAGTCTTCAGTCTTGGTAACAGTAATTAAATCAACCTTTGTGTTAGAAACTTCTAAAATATCTATCACAAATCCATCGATCAAAACTTGACTATTTTTTTCCGGAATTCCCTCTTCATAATACACAATCATGCCACCTAAAGTTTCATAATTTTCATTTTCAGGAAGACCTAATTCATATTCTTCGTTGACATAATCGACCTCAAGTCGAGCCGAAAATTTGAACACATTTTCAGACAATTTTTCTTCTATCAAATCGGTGGAGTCGTGTTCATCTTCAATTTCTCCGAACAACTCTTCAACAATATCCTCAACAGTCATAATGCCTGAAGTTCCACCATATTCGTCAAGTACAACAGCAATACTTCGCCGTTTTTTGGTCAATACATTCATAACATCCTTTATCAACATGGTTTCTGGAACAAACTCCACAGGCTTCAAAATTGATTTGATATTGGCGGGTTTTTTGAAGAGATCGAAGGAGTGCACATAGCCCAATATATCGTCAACAGTATTGTTAAATACAAGAATCTTAGAAAAACCAGAATCAACAAATTTGTTTGTGAGATCCTCAATGCTATCGTGGACGCTGATGGCCGTCAATTCAGTACGAGGAATCATGACCTCTCTTGATTTGACCTCCGAAAATTCTAGGGCATTCTGAAAAATTTGAATCTCACTGTCAATATCTTCATTGGCTTCGGAGGCATTCAGTTGTTCGCTGATGTAATGACCTAAATCAATTTTTGAAAAGGCCAACTGGACTTGGTCTCCGGTAGATTTAAATATTTTCTTTAAAAACAAATCCGAGATCCAAATTACAAAATCCGAAATTGGTCCAAATAACAGGTAAAATAGAAAGGCAGGGAGGGCGAAGAATTTCAGCAACTGATTGGAATATATTTGAAAAACTACTTTTGGAAGAAATTCGGCTGTGACCAATATCAATAAGGTTGAAAGTACCGTTTGACTGATCAAAGCGCCATCCTCAAGAAGATATGAAATGAGAGCATTTTGGGCGGGTAAAAAAGACTGAAACCAATGCATCAAAATATCACCCATGACAAAGCCGTATATGACCAAGGCTAAATTATTGCCAATGAGCATTGATGCAATAAATTTCGAAGGCTTGGAGGTTAGTTTCGCCAAGATTGACGAGATCCAACCACTTTGGCGTTTTTCAATTTCAATGTGAATCCGGTTGGATGATATGAATGCAATCTCCATTCCTGAAAAAAAGGCAGAACATAAGATTGCAATGATAATGACAACAAAGGAGCCAGACATTTTTAAAGCTTGTTTCTGTCTTCAAATTTACCTCTAAATCTCTTCCGAAAGAAAAACATGAAAATTGCTAGCGCGGCAAAAGCAAGTGATAAATAGGTTCTTGTTCTGCTAACAGTCCAATTTGCAATAGCGTCATACACAAACAGTACTGCAAAGGCGAGGTAGGCGTATTGAAAAAATTTGAGAAGTCTCATCGGAACTTTTTTTTAAAAATACTTATTATTCTTCAATTGCAATGGTTCCTGTAACTTTTAATACTCTGGCATGCTCAAAAACTTTGTCAGAATCAAATCCTTGACCAGTGATTCTCTCATGCTCTGTTCGGAAAACAACCGGGAGATCTGTAAAAATCCAACTGAGGCTTCTGTCGTAGTATAATTGCTCTGCGAACAAAGTGTCTTTGGTGTGAGTTGCCACAACTACATTTCCTCTCAGATCAATCAAATTGACGGAATTGTAGGCTATGCCATATTCTGCAAAGATGTGACTTTCGTTATTTTGATCGTCGTATAAAACCATTGTAAGACCATTAGGAAACTCAAAGAAGGGAACATCCCTATTGGTATAGTCTTTCATTGTTGGACTGACTAGGTGAGTGGTCAATCTGCCTAGTTCAGTTTGTTCGGTGTCTATGTTAGTGGCAACAGTCAGAGGGGCGCCACTTTTTATTCCAATTTTTTGAACTTCGTCGAAATTACTTTGACAAGAAAAAAGCATCATCAGGAACAGCCCTGCGATGCCTTTATAATTCTTTAACGATTTTGACAGCATTATATCTTTGGAACAGTGACACTGCTATTAATCCAACAACCAATTCTAATGACTTCTCCATCGCGTCCAGAAGTAAAAATTTCACTGGTTTGAGGAGCTTTAGAAAGATAATTTTCAGCAGTCTGAGCCGCTGCTTTTGCCAAATTGGAATCTACTTTACCAGCTTTTCGTGCCTCATCGGCAGCCAACCAATAGACAGCACGCTTGGAGAAGTTGTCGTCTCCACAGTCGTTGGCACTACTGGCATACATTTGTGCAATGGCCAAGTAAGCCTTGCCCATGGAAGGACTGTACTGTAACGCCTTGCGGTAATAATTCCTTGCATTACTGTAGCTTCTCTTGTTTTTGAAATTGGTGGCTACTTTGAATAAAATCTTTGCTTTGGCATAGTCATCTGATTCCAATTCTACCGCCTGATTGTAATAGGTCAAAGCTTCTGAACTTGCCCCTTCTTTGTCTTTTAATATTCCCAAATAATAGGCAGTGTCGGCATTTGGCTCCAAACTATTTTTTTGCTCTACTATTTTGATGAACAAAGGGTCTTCACAACCTTTTGTTCCAAGACGGTTCATAGCTCTTTGAAGCCAAACCCCGTCGTTTTTGTTGGCTTCATAATTTTTGCTGTACAGGGGAATGAGGTTTTCGCAATTGGCGCGATCACCTAAATCTCTTTCCATTCCTTCTGAAATCAATTCATAGCCATTGAGATAGCTGTTGTAAGACAGTAATATTCTTTCGTCTTTAGAATTCAATACGACTTCTTCTTCACCTTCTTGAGGGACAAATTTATTGACCATCTTGGTGTAACGTTTTACTTCGTCTTCTATTTTTTCCGAAATTTCATCGTATACCATAAACAAATCTTCGGCAGATTTTTCATTAGAATCATACATTCTTACAACCACTTTGAAAAACGTATACAACGCTTTTGGATTGGTAAAAGTAGCGGCGTCAGTGTTGTAAGCGCTGTTAAATGCTGAGAATATTTGAGCATCTGTATAGTCCAAATCATCTTTATAGTCGTACATGACTTGAGCTTTTTTTGACAAGATATCTCCTACTTTAGTTTTAGACTCAAACGTTTCGATGCGTTGGTCGTAAAGACCGAGCAAGTCCTCCAAAAAGGCTTTCTTATCGGCACCCGACGATTTTTCGATTTTATACTCAAGTATTTTTTCTCCTGAAGTATAAATCGACAGGTGATATCTTGGATTGCGCTCTCGAAGTGACTTCCAAGGCTGATATGCTTCCTCGAAACTTTTGGATCTCACGTACGAGTCAAAGTTGGACAAGTCATTTCTGTCGGCTTCAGGGTTTGGGGCCTGAGGCTGGGCGAAACAACTGGGTATCAACAATAAGCTCAGTAGTACGGTAGCTAAAAATTTCATAATCTTAATATTTAATTAATTATACTTTCTTTTTACGAACCATCGATCATTCAATGATAATCCTATCTGGAAATTCACAAATTTCTCTTCTATCAAATTACGGTCTGTAGTCCCTCGTTTTCCAAATTCAACACCGATGTTAGCATTGGAGAAAAATTGACTCACTGGTAAGCCCAAACCAAAAGACATGCCAAACTCGTCAATGGCCTTTCCATTGATGTTCATTCCTGTATTTTCTTTATATAATCCAGCGCGATAGGTGACCTTACGGTAATATTTTCTGAAGCTGTCAAATTTAGGAATAAAATACCCTCCTAAACTGTAGGAAACAGCGTCTTCATAGGATATATTGTCTATTGAAATGAAAGCATTTGAAAATTGACTTGTTTGCGAAAATGCGATTTCAGTACCGATAAACCATTTTTGAGGAGCTCCAATTCCCACTCCAACGGTGCTCCGTGAGGGCAGGGTTAATTTGGTTTGATTGAGTCCTTCATCAGATAAGTTTGCTGTGATGGTATTCACAACTACGCTTTGACCCGATGCCTGGATAATCCTCAAAGTAGAATAGGATCTTTGATTTAATGAGGTTAGCTTTGAGTTTTTCGAATAAGTTGCTCCAGCATATAAATTGTAGGTGTCGTTTAATTTTTTCTCATAATGGATACCCAGGGTCAGACTGGTTCCGCTCAAGTCAGATCGGTTGTATTCTTGACTTTGATATTGTAGCAATTCTCCGTCATTATCATAGTCAAAAACAATGCCCTGATTGATAACGTTCCCAAAGTTATATTGAAATTCAAGTCCAAGTCGAAGGGCTTCACTAAAGCGATAGCCAAGGCCTAAAAATACTTTATTCAAACCACCTTCACCATTGAATCGAGAAGACAATTCATTGTTCTCGTTTAGAGATTCTAAATTGTAACCAACTGCAGTATAAGGCATTAGTCCAAATCCAAGTCCAAATTTTCCTGTAGGAAAGCGCACTGCCAGGTAGTCAAAGCTGGTATTGGCGGTCTGTTCAGTCGAATTGACGCTATTCAAGTCGGCTGTACTTCTGCTACCGCCTACCGTGTAGGTGATGATTTGACCTTCGTCTTGCAGAGCTGAGAAGCGATGGCCCGCATAGGTAGCCGGGTTAGACAAATTGATGTGAATACTATCAGTCAAAAATGACAGGCGTCCCATGCTGCGGGTTTCTACTGTTCCCTTGAACTTTAAACTGCCTATTCCATAGAACGAATATGGTGATGCTGTGGTCG
>JALRKI010000157.1 GCA_023254815.1 Flavobacteriaceae bacterium | reverse complement strand
AAAAAGACAAAGTTTCGGATGTCGTCGATTTTGTAAAATCAATTAAAGAATCGAGTAAACTCTTGTTGCTTTCAAAGATTATTTTGGAAGAAGACCGAAAGTTAGAAGATAAGTTTAAGATCATTCAGCAATTGGGTTTCTCACGACTCAAGCACAAGGGCGAAATAGTAAGAATTGAAGATGCTTTACAACTAGAATCTCCCATGGGCGATTGGTATTTAGTAATCGATCGCATTGTAATTCAGAAAGATGAAGATTTTCTTAATCGGTTGGCAGATGCTATTGATATAGCCTTTTATGAAGGCAAAGGGCGGTGCATTGTTGAAAATTTAGAAGACCAAACAAGTCATCAGTTCAGTAACTTTTTTGAATCTGATGGGGTCACGTTTCTAGAACCTAACGTGCATTTGTTCAGTTTCAACAATCCATACGGCGCCTGTCCCACTTGCGAAGGCTATGGGGATGTTATTGGCATTGATGAGTCTCTAGTGGTACCCAATACAAGTCTTTCGGTATTCGATGACGCCATTGCACCCTGGCGGAGCGACAGCATGAAGAAATATAAACATAAACTGATTGCTCAAGCGGAGGCTAACGATTTTCCAATCCATCGGCCCTACTACAAATTAAATCCTGAACAAAAGAAATTGCTGTGGGAAGGAAACAAATCCTTTAAGGGGATCAACTCTTTTTTTGAACATTTGGAATCTAAGATCTACAAGATTCAAAATCGGGTCATGCTCAGCAGATTTAGAGGGAAAACCGTTTGTCAATCTTGTCAGGGCAGTCGTCTTAGATCCGAAGTTAATGCTGTTAAAGTCGGTGGAAAAAGTTTGCCCGAACTAGTGCTTTTACCTGTAGACCGTTTGATTGTCTTTTTTGATGAACTTCAATTGGAACCGCATCAATTGGATGTTGCCAAGCGTTTGATTCATGAAATAAAATCGCGATTGAACTTTTTGTCAAAAGTAGGACTCAACTACCTCACCTTAAATCGAAAATCTAATAGTCTTTCGGGTGGTGAAAGTCAACGCATTAATTTAGCGACGGCACTAGGAAGCAGTTTGGTGGGGTCAATGTATATACTCGATGAACCGAGCATTGGATTACATCCTAAAGATTCTCAAAAACTGATTGAAGTTTTAAAAGAACTGAGAGATATTGGTAACACAGTTATTGTAGTAGAACACGACGAAGACATCATGCGTCAGGCCGATGCGATCATTGACATAGGCCCGGAAGCTGGTACTTTTGGCGGGGAAGTAGTTTCTCAAGGCAATCTAGAACAGTTGTTGGCTTCAAATTCTCTGACAGCTCAATATCTCAATGGGACAAGGGTTATTGAACCTCGAAAGAGTCGATCAGTTAAGGGAGCGCATGTAACAATTGAGGGCGCGCGTGAACACAATCTCAAAAATATTGACGTGGTTTTTCCTCTCAATTGTTTAACAGTGGTTACGGGCGTATCGGGCTCTGGAAAAAGTACCCTAGTCCGAAAAATATTGTATCCCGCTCTGCAACTTGCCTTGGGGGGCATTGGTGAAAAGCCGGGAGAACATAATTCGATTAGTGGTGCGTTTTCTTTTCTCAAACAAGTGGAGTTCGTCAATCAAAACCCTATTGGACGTTCCTCAAGATCAAATCCTGTAACCTACGTGAAGGCTTATGATGACATCAGGTCTTTGTATGCTCGACAACCGCTCAGCAAGCAGAGAAAATTTGCTACAAAACACTTTTCATTTAACGTCGATGGAGGACGATGCGACAATTGTAAAGGCGAAGGAAGTGTCACCATAGAGATGCAATTTATGGCCGATGTGCAGTTGGATTGTGAGGTTTGTAAAGGACAAAGATTTAAAAAGGAAGTTCTCGAGGTGCAGTTTATGGGGAAATCTATCACTGATGTCCTAGACATGACCATTGATGATGCCATTACTTTTTTTGAAAAACATAGAGAAGTTAAAATCAAAAACAGATTATTACCCTTGCAAGAGGTAGGACTAGGATACGTCACTCTTGGCCAAAGTTCGTCTACCCTCTCTGGAGGAGAAGCACAAAGGATCAAATTGGCTTCATTCTTGGGTAAAGGCCAACAATCCGATGCTCATCTATTCATTTTTGATGAACCAACCACTGGACTTCATTTTCACGACATTCAAAAACTGCTCAAATCCTTAGATGCTTTAATTGAAAATGGACATTCCGTCATAGTTGTTGAGCATAATTTGGACCTGATAAAGTGCGCCGATCACATCATTGACCTAGGTCTCGAAGGCGGTGAAAATGGGGGATATGTCGTTTGCTGTGGCAGTCCTCTAGAAATAGCTCATCACCATAATTCAGCTACTGGAGCCTTTTTAAGAGAAAAAATCAGGTCCTAGTTTCAATTGCATTCATATTTTTTCTACTTTAGAATACATTTTAAACACCTCATTTTATGGACTCTACAAACAAACCCACTAAACTTTTTTGGATCATCAGTATTCTAGCACTGATTTGGAACGCTTTCGGCGTGTTTCAATTTTTCGTTGAAATGTCGATGACAGAAGAAATGCTTGCTGAATATCCTCAAGATATTCAAAATTTTATGCACCACGCCCCTAGTTGGTTTACATACGCTTTTGGCATTGCCGTCTTTGCAGGGGCATTAGGCAGTCTAGCACTTGTAATGAGAAGAAAATTGGCACAATTCCTACTTCTCATTTCTTTTCTTGCAGTTCTTGCTATGACCTATTACGATTTTGTGATGCAAAACGATGTGATCATGACTGCAGAGTTTAGCACCATGCCAATCATTGTTTTTGTTATTGCCCTTTTTCTGCTCCTCTTTTCTAGGAATTCAAAAACTAAGAGCGTGCTGAGGTAGCTTAATAGGCTAACAATTCTTCTAGAGCAAGGCCAAATCTCTTTTGGGGCAAGAATTGCTCTTCCAAGAGAGGATTAAAAGGAACAGGTGTTTCTAGTGACGCTACGCGTTTGATTGGAGCATCAAGGTACTCAAAGCAGTGCTCGGTTATCAATGCTGAGATGTCTGCACCGATTCCACCAAACATGGTGTCTTCATGAAATATGATGACTTTGCCTGTTTTCTTTACGGATTCAAAGATTGTCGCAGTATCCAAAGGTTGCAGGGTATTCAAATCAATCAAATCAGCCGATACATTTGGCATCTCTTTCAACGTGGCTATCGCCCAGTGAACTGCTGCGCCATATGTTACTATGGTGACTTGATTACCCTGTTGGCGCAGGACAGCCTGTCCAAAAGGAAGGTTATAATATTCTTCAGGTACTTCCTGCTTCACACTACGATACAGTCCCTTATGTTCAAAAAACATTACTGGGTTGGGGTCATTAATCGAAGTCGCCAAAAGTCCCTTAGCATCATATGGAAATGCCGGATAAACAACTTTTAGTCCAGGAGTTTTTGTGAACCATGCTTCGTTAGTCTGAGAGTGGAACGGACCAGCCGCTACTCCACCACCACAAGGCATCCGAACGACTACATCGGCCTCTTGCCCCCAGCGGTAATACACCTTGGCCAGATAGTTCACTACTGGATTAAATCCAGAGGTAACAAAATCGGCAAATTGCATTTCCACAACACTTTTAATGCCGCCAATAGATAATCCCATTGCTGCTTCGACAATACCCGATTCGCAAATTGGGGTATTTCTCACTCTAGATTTACCGAACTGCTCTACAAAACCCTCAGATATTTTAAACACCCCTCCATACTCAGCAATGTCTTGACCCATGAGGACCAAATCGCTATGTCTTTCCATAGATTGTCTGAGACCGTCCGAAATGGCATCGATAAAACGCATTTCTTTGGTTGTATTATTGTGTGGAATTGGCGTATAATCGAACGGCGCGTAACAATCGCTAAGCTCCTTTTCCACATCGGCAGTAATATTATCAGCGGCAAAAGCATCCTGCATGGCTTGATCAATTTGCTCTTTGATCTCAGTTGATATCTGCTCTATTTCCTCGATTGAGATCTTATTGTTGTCCATCAAATACTTTTCAAAGTTGGACAAAGGATCCTTTGCAGCCCATTCATCCATCAATTCCTGAGGGACGTATTTGGTACCACTAGCTTCCTCATGACCGCGCATTCGGAAAGTTTTGAACTCTATCAAAATCGGCTCGGGATTAATCCTGAGTTCGTCAGCTACTCTTTTAATACTTGTATAAACCTCCAAAATGTTGTTCCCATCAAGAATCAAGGATTTCATGCCATATCCAATAGCGCGGTCGGCAATGTCCTTACAGTTGTATTGCTCATTGGTTGGTGTTGACAACCCATAAGCATTATTTTCAATGCAAAACAACACAGGCAATTTCCAAACGGAGGCAACATTCAAGGCCTCGTGAAAATCGCCTTCACTAGTCCCTCCATCTCCAGAAAATACCGCCGTTACCCCTTGGTTGTTTTTTAAAATATCGGCCAAGGCAATGCCGTTGGCTACACCAAGTTGAGGTCCTAAGTGAGAAATCATACCCACCAAATTGTACTCTTGAGTCCCAAAGTGAAAAGATCGGTCTCTTCCTTTAGTGAAGCCATCTGGCTTACCTTGCCATTGGCAAAACAAGCGGTGTAAAGGCACTTCTCGAGTGGTGAAAACACCAAGATTGCGATGCATGGGCAAAATATAGTCGCTATCTTTAAGGGCAGCAGTAACTCCAACAGAGATGGCTTCTTGACCTATTCCTGAAAACCACTTAGAAACTTTTCCTTGACGTAAAAGAACTAACATCTTTTCTTCAATTAGTCTCGGAAATAGCAAATTGCGATACAAGTAAAGTAGTTCGGAATTGGTAACTGAAAATTTGCTGAAATCGAGCAAATGCAGAGGTTCGGGCTGTTTAGACATACGGTTTTGATAACCCTCCAAAAATATAAAAAAAGGAGGAGTTTGATAGAATATTCTAAGAGGTTGATTTTTGTTATATTTGACTATTAAATAATCTAAAAATGACCGAAATTCCAAGTGTAGATCTAAATGATTTTCTAACTGATGATCCAGTTCAGAAAAAAGCCTTTGTCAATGCCATTGGTTCTTCTTTCGAAGAAATAGGCTTTGTAGCCTTGAGTGGGCATTTTTTGGAAGATGAGTTGATCGATCAACTCTACGAGCAAATTCAAGCTTTTTTTGACTTGCCACTTGAAGCCAAGAAATCCTACGAAATTGAAGGATTATCAGGGCAACGTGGCTACGTTTCTTTTGGGAAAGAAAGTGCAAAAGGTCGCAACGTTGGAGATCTCAAGGAGTTCTTTCATTTTGGGCAATATGTCGAAGACGACCCTGTGCGAGCCAAAGAGTATCCTGCTAACGTTTTAGTTAAGGAATTGCCAGAATTCAACAAAGTTGGCAAGGAAGTGTATCAAAAACTGGAATTGACGGCCAAGTTCGTTTTGAGAGCGTTGGCGCTATATCTCAAACTAGAAGAGACCTATTTCGACGAATTCATTCACAATGGCAATAGCATATTAAGACCTATCCACTATCCACCTATTACTGAGGCTCCCAAAGACGCCGTAAGAGCGGCGGCTCATGGAGACATTAACTTGATTACTCTCCTAATGGGTGCTCATGGTCGAGGCCTTCAGGTTCAAAACATGCAAGGTAATTGGATTGACGCCATTGCTGCTCCCGACCAACTCATGATTAATGTAGGTGATATGTTGTCAAGACACACCAACAACAAACTGAAATCTACTATCCATCGAGTAGTTAATCCTCCTCAAGAGGAATGGGGCAATTCGCGTTATTCCGTCCCATTTTTCATGCATCCTATCAGTGAAATGTCATTGAATGTATTGGAACATTGGATCGATGCTGACCACCCCAAAGGATTTGACGACATTACAGCCGGAGAATTCCTGGAAGAGCGATTGATTGAATTGGGTTTAAAGAAAAAATAATCCATGGATTTGCAAGATCAGCTGCGTCAGCTTTTC
>JALRKI010000171.1 GCA_023254815.1 Flavobacteriaceae bacterium | reverse complement strand
AGTTGCGCTTCGATTATCAAAGGGAAGATCTCAAGTATTTTAATGACAAGGTCAAGTTGAAGGCGAAATTCAATGAAATGGCTTTGTCAACAAACGACCTAGGTTTGTTTTACAATCGATTAGGAAAAGATATAGTTTTTGATGGTAGTATGGACTTATCAGGGACTTTGAACCAACTGGAAATCCGTGACATGAATCTATCTTTTGACCAAAACGCTTTTCTTAGTTCCGAATTTGAGTTGTCGGGCTTGTTTAATAGTTCAAAGATCTATAAAATTAATGGTAGGGTAGAGAAGCTTAATTTTGATCAAGGCAATCTTTCACGGCTTTTACCGCAGCTCCTCGAGGAAAATGCGTCGAAGGTCTTCAAAAAATTAGACTTTATAGAGGCCTCTGGAACCATTGAAGTAACTCATACTGATATTGATATTGACATGAACCTAAGAACCAAATTGGGTAATTTAAATCCCAATTTATCTTATGCCGCAGACGACCATACTTTAATTGGAAGTCTTCAATTTTCAAGTTTTAATCTTGGCGCTTTATCCAATCTCGAAGGACTTGGGTCGACCAGTGGGCAGGTTGATTTAGAGTTGGCTCATTTAGACAGTAAGAACATCACTGCTCAGGTAGAGGGTGATTTGACGGAATTGACAATTGGCGAATATACCTATCGCAACACCTCTTTTGTTGGTGAAATGTTGTCTTCCAATGAGTTTAACGGTCAAATTCGATTTAGAGATGATCACTTGAATGCCAATTTTGACGGTTCAATTTCTGACTTGACAAACCAAAAGCAATTCAATTTTGCGGCGCATATTCTTGAGGCCGATTTGAAAGCAATAAAACTGGCGAAGTCGGAGAAGGAATCGATTTTTTCCGGACATATGTTGATACAGGCAGAAGGAACTAACGTGGACGACGCCCTGGGAATTGCATCTTTCTATGACATTGCTTACCGCAATCAGGATGGAAACTATTCTTTTGAAAATTTTGACATTACCGCCGCTATGGATGGAGACAACCGATTGCTAAGGGTCAACTCTCCAGAAATTATCACTGGACAAATCAAAGGAAAGTTCAAGCTGTCGGAGCTCAATAAACTCGCTCACAATTCATTGACTCACATCTACAATTTAGGAGATGAATATGAGGTGAGCCCAGACCAATCATTGGATTTTGACTTTGTGGTTTACAATAAAATTGCCAAGATCATGTCTACTTATTTGAATATTGGCGACAATGGTAAGTTGAGTGGGCATATGGCGTCTGATTCTCAAGAATTTAAAGCTAATGTTTTAGCGCCATTTTTCTCTACTAAGGATGTGGTTATTGAAGGAATGACCATGGAATTGGACAACAAAAACCCTGTGTACAATACGTTTGTCGAAATAGGCTCTTTGAAGACTTCATTCCTCCAAGCCAGAGATTTCAATCTCATCAATGTAACTCGAAAGGATACCCTGTTCATTAAAACAAATTTCAACGGACCAAAGAATTCGACAGACCGCTATGACTTTAATCTTTATTACACCAAGGATCAAAGCAAGTCTGTTGTCGGACTGAAACGATCTGTCGTTAATTTTCAAAATGTTCCTTGGGTATTGAATCCCAACAGAGACAGCAATCACAAAATTGTCTTTGATCGGAGTTTCAAAGACGTTCTTGTCTATCCGATTTTGATGACTCATGACAATGAGCTCATCCAAATGAGTGGAGAACTTTTTTCAACGACTGACAAGCCTTTTGATCTGAAATTTCAAGAGGTCGTTTTGGAACATGTGTTATCCGAAATAGATAAATTTAAGATGACAGGCATCATCAATGGTAACCTATCCTTAGCCCAAGACAACAATCGTATTAAACCTACCGCAGATATCGTTATCGAGAACTACCATCTCAACGGATATGCTCTCGGCGATTTTGCTGCTCAGATTTATGGCAAAACCTCAAATGAATATGATCTCAATGCAATTCTTTCCAATAGATTTTCAGAAACTATTACGGTTCAAGGTGGAATCAATTTTGGAGAAAATGTTCAAAATCTTGATCTCATCCTGCAAATGAATAACGCTTTACTAGACCCGTTGACCCCAGCGGGAGGACAGGTTATCAGCGACATCAGGGGGGAGGTTTCTGGTATCGTTTCCATTACAGGTAAATTTGATCAACCGAGCTATGAAGGAACACTTTACCTGGAAAATGCTGGCATGAAAGTGCCCTATTTGAATGTAGACTATAATTTTGGAGATGAGACGATACTACAGCTGGAAAAACAGTCTTTTGAATTGAATAATTTGGAATTAGTGGATTCCTCATTCGGAACCAAAGCTAAAATGAGCGGTAAAATCAAACATTCTAACTTTGCTAATTGGATTTTAGATTTGGACATTAGTTCACCAAGAATGCTTGTATTGAACACCACCAACGACAAAAAGCCGTTGTATTTTGGAACGGCATTTGTTGGAGGGGACATCGGCATAAAAGGGCAAGCGGAGGCACTAGTCATCAAGGCAGAAGTTTTAACGAAAAAAGGAACAACCTTTGTGATTCCTTTGAATGACACTCAAATTTTGAGCAACAGTGACTACTTGACCTTTATTACTGCGGAGGAGAAATACAACACCTTAGGAGTTGATTATGCATCAACCAAAACTTATTCGGGTTTAGAGCTCGATTTTGACCTCGAAATTGATGAAAATGCGGATATTGAAATTATCATGGATCCTCAGACCAGAAGCGGTATTCGAGGCTCTGGAAATGGAGGGTTATTGGTACAAATTAATACCAATGGCAAATTCAATATGTACGGCGATTTTATTGTTGCAAAAGGGGTTTATAACTACATCTACGAACCAATCATTAGAAAAGAGTTTAAGGTACTCCCGGGCGGCACTCTGGTTTGGAATGGAGAGCCAACAAAGGCCGAAATTAACCTGACTGCAGTTTACAGTCAGCTCCAAGCCAATCCTTCAATACTTCTGGATAATCCCATAAACAGGAGTATCCCAGTTGAGGTTGAAATTCAATTGAGCGGTCAATTGGAGCGTCCGGAGCCTAATTTCGAACTGCGATTCCCTAGCGTAAATAGTGCACTGAACTCAGAATTGAGCTATAGGCTCAACGATAATGAAAGCAAGCAATTTCAAGCGCTATCTTTATTGGCCACTGGAGCATTCACCAACCAACTCAAATTGGACGAGCAAGCAGTCTATGGCAACTTGGTAGAGAGGTTTTCGGATGCTGTAAATTCTGCAATTTCAGGTGGTAATGACGCCATACAACTTGGTCTAGACTACCAAATAGGAAGAAAGACTCAGGATTACATCACAGAAAACAGAGTTGGATTTTCGCTTTCAGGTAAAATTAGTGATCGTGTTTTGTTCAATGGCAAGGTTGGTGTTCCCTTTGGTGGCGTCAATGAAACAGTAGTTGCTGGCAATTTTGAAATTCAAGTGCTGCTCAATGAGGAACGCACTTTGACCCTTAATATTTTTAATAAAGAAAACGACATTCAAAACTTTGGTGAGGCCATCTTTTTTACTCAAGGTATAGGGCTTTCTTACGACGTTGAATTTGATAGCCTGAAAGAGCTTTTGCGAAAGATATTTAAACCGGAAGCCTCCAATTCAGAGGCTATTAAAGAGGAAGAAATTCAAGAAAAATCAGCTCCACTCAAAGGTTTTATGAGCTTTAAGAAGCAACAACAACCGCTGAATCGAAAATAAATGCGCCCACATAAACTGGTGAAGCTTAAGTTTATTAAATTTGCCTCTCAATAAAAATATGCGCACTGAAATAAAAAAAATTGGCGTTTTTACTTCTGGTGGAGATGCCCCAGGTATGAATGCTGCGATTCGCGCTGTAGTGCGAACTACTGCATTCCATAATATCGACTGCTTGGGAATTTACCGGGGATACGAAGGCATGATAGAAGGTGACTTTAAAAACCTTACTGCTCGAAGTGTCAATAACATTATTAACAAAGGAGGTACCATTTTGAAATCAGCTCGATCAATGGCCTTCCGAACTCCTGAGGGTAGAAAAGAAGCGTACCAACAATTGGTAAACGCTGAAATTGATGCCTTAGTTATCATTGGAGGAGATGGCTCTTTCCATGGAGGAATGATTTTCCAAAATGAATTCGGTATTCCAGTTATAGGGATTCCAGGCACTATCGATAATGACATTAGAGGAACCAATTATACCATTGGTTACGACACAGCATTGAATACTGTTGTAGAAGCAATCGATAAAATAAGAGACACTGCCAGCTCTCACCGTCGATTATTTTTTGTTGAAGT